>CALEPD010000092.1 GCA_937910265.1 uncultured Bacteroidales bacterium | reverse complement strand
TCGCCGTCGTTGTAGAGATACTGCATATCTTTTCTTTCAACGAGAGCTTTGGGGAATTTTTCTGTGGGAGAGAAAGACTTTTCAAGAATTTGTATATAGTTTTCTTTTTCCGAGATATCCAAAGCAGCCAAATTACTCACCATTGCGCAAGTCGAAGCTGTCGATGCCACACAATCATTGTCCGACAATATCAATGCGCTTCGGAATTACTTCAACGAACTTCATCTTAATGTCAACAGCATTGGTGAGGTTGAGTTGATTCTTGTTGCCGATAATTTTGTATGGATTCCTGATTCGCTCTACGAGGCCGGAAACGAAAAGAATTATCTCAACTTCATGAACCCGCTGAAACTAGGCATGTCTATATATGTTGACCATAACGACTTGATTGGCGCTCAAATGATCTTTGCCTATTCGTCTGTAGTGGCCGACGCTTTCAAGATTGTCATTCCCCGTGTCAAGATTCGTTCTCAGCACAGCAAGTTTGTAAATGCCAACGTAATCAACCGCAGTCAAACCAAACCTGTAATGTTGATGAATGTACGGGAGTCGGCTCTGGATATCGCTGCTTTCAACGAAGGCCAATTCCTTCTGTCGAACACATATAACTTTTCTAACACAGATGAGATGCTCTACAACTCTATCAACGTCATGAAAAACTTGCGTATAGAAACACCCACATTGGAGTTGTCGATATGCGGAGATGTAGACCGTACTGTGTTTGGCGAATTGTCACGATATTTCCCCAATGTCACATTGTACACCGGTGCGCCGTTGACGTTTGCAAATCCGTCCATGCAGCAGTTTCATACATATAAGGAACCTCTCATTTTAAGTTGATATAAAGTATGCGTATCATTGCCGGTTCATTAAAAGGAAGACGCTTGACACCTCCTTCAAATCTGCCTGTCAGACCCACCACCGATATGGCACGCGAAAGCCTGTTCAATATACTTAACAACTATGTTGATTACGAGGAGTGTCGCGTTTTGGATTTCTTTGCAGGGACAGGTATGGTTTCATATGAATTTATATCCCGCGGGGCAAATTCTGTAACATCTATAGAAATCAACAACTCTTGCGTCGAGTTCATCAAAAGCTCGGTGTCAAAATTACAAATTGGCAATATGCGGGTTGTCCGCGCCGATGTTTTTGATGTATTGAAGCGCCCTAATGCAAAATTTGAAATTATATTTGCCGACCCTCCATATGCATTGGAACAATTGTCCGAACTGCCCTCCTTGGTTTTTCAAAGCAACCTTCTTTCTGACGACGGGATATTTATATTGGAACACCCTGGAGAATTCGATTTTTCCGACCATCCTCATTTTTGGCAACACAGACAATATGGAAAAGTGAATTTCACTTTTTTCGCAAATCAATTAAATGACGAATAAACTATTAGTTTGAAGTATGAATACAATCCTTAAAACCAATTTCAATTTCAAAAATCAGAAAAGTCTCTACATCGGAAAGGTAAGAGACGTATATAACATCAATGACGACCTCCTGGCCATGGTTGTCAGCGACCGTATTTCGGCCTTCGACGTAGTATTGCCTAAAGGTATTCCTTTTAAAGGACAAGTTCTCAATCAAATTGCCTCTAAATTTCTTGATGCAACATCCGATATTGTTCCCAACTGGAAAATAGCCACACCCGACCCTATGGCTACTGTAGGTTTGCGTTGTCAAGGATTTAAAGTTGAAATGATTGTACGCGGTTATCTTGCAGGCAGTGCATGGCGCGAATACAAAGCTGGTTCCCGCACCCTCTGCGGCATTCAGCTCCCGGAAGGTATGATTGAAAATCAAAAATTCCCCACGCCTATAGTTACTCCTACAACCAAAGCCGATGAAGGTCATGATGAAAATATCTCTCGCGACGAAATCATCCGTACCGGACTCGTATCACAGGAAGATTACGATCAGCTTGAACAATATGCTTTGGCATTGTTCCGCAGAGGTACTGAAATGGCAGCAGAAAAAGGTTTGATTCTCGTTGACACCAAATATGAATTTGGCAAACGTGATGGCAAAATATACTTGATCGACGAAATCCATACCCCAGACAGCAGCCGCTATTTTTATGCCGAGGGTTACGAAGAACGTTTGCAAAAAGGTGAACGTCAAAAACAGCTGAGCAAAGAGTTTGTTCGCGAATGGCTCATGGAAAACGGTTTCCAGGGACAAGAAGGTCAGCAAGTGCCTGAAATGACTGAAGAAGTTGTCAATAGTATTTCCGAGCGTTACATTGAATTGTACGAACGCATTACAGGAGAGAAGTTCGTCAAAGCTGAACTTTGTGACAATATCGAGTCCCGTCTCGAACAGAATATCGCAGCCTGCCTGGAGAAACTTTAATGGAAATTGAACGCAAATATATAGTCTCTTATTTGCCTGACAACCTTGCTCAGTATGAGTCAATAAATATTGAGCAAGGTTATCTTTCTACCAATCCTACATTAAGGATTCGTAATGCTGATGGCGTATATGTCTTAACAATAAAGTATCCCCAACAAGTCAATCAAAAGAATACCAATGCACCTATTGTAAACATTGAAGAGGAATTTCCACTAACCAAGTCTTCATATTTACACTTGCATGAGAAATGTGATTCATTTGTGAAAAAGAAACGCTACCGTATTCCATTGGAAACCATGTATCCCAATAACAGCTATACTGGTTTGGTGGCGGAATTGGATGTTTTTGCCGAATCCAATGACGGCCTCCTTCTTGTAGAGGTGGAATTTCCAACAGTCGAGGCGGCAAATGCTTTTATCCCTCCCGACTGGTTTGGTGAAGATGTGTCACTTAATCCAGCATATAAAAACACTTTTTTGGCAAAATAAAAAAGGCAATCATTTGATTGCCTTTTTTCATTGTGTTTATTCAGCATTGTCATCAGTAGCATTTGTTGATGGTTTTTGGTCATCAGATGGGGTAGGGGTGTTCTCGTGTATCGATTGAATCACATCCGATTCCAATTGCTTAGTTAATGCCCCTTTCTCAATGTTGAAAGTAATCTTATCATCTTCGGCACTGATTTTAATTGCATCGCCAGCAATCAGCCCCGATTTGATTATTTCATCAGCGAGATCATCTTCTATATGTTTCTGGATGGCACGTTTCAATGGTCTTGCTCCATATTGTTCATCCCAACCGTTAGCCAACAACAAATCTTTGGCTTTTTCATCGATTTCACAGCGATATCCCATTTTGTCCATACGCTCAAACAACACGCGCAATTCAATATCGATTATTTTGTGAATATCTTCACGCTGCAGACTGTTGAAATAAACAATGTCGTCAATTCGGTTCAGGAATTCTGGGGCAAAACTCTTTTTCAAGGCGCCTTCAATAACTTGACGTTGCATTTCGTTGCGGTTCGCGATGCGGGCAGCAGTATTGAATCCCATTCCAGTACCAAAATCTTTGAGTTGACGTGCTCCGATATTGGAAGTCATAATGATAATGGTATTCTTGAAATCAACTTTTCTGCCCATACCATCGGTCAATTGACCATCATCGAGTACCTGCAGCAAAATATTGAATACATCTGTGTGCGCTTTTTCGATTTCGTCCAATAAAACTATTGAGTACGGTTTTCTGCGTACTACTTCAGTCAATTGTCCACCTTCTTCATACCCGACATATCCTGGAGGTGCACCAATAAGTCGGCTGACAGCAAATTTTTCCATATATTCGCTCATGTCAATGCGAACCATCGATGACTCACTGTCAAAGAGGTATTTT
>CALEPD010000091.1 GCA_937910265.1 uncultured Bacteroidales bacterium | reverse complement strand
GTTCTGCTCTACGAGCAATGGGTTTTCATTCTTACATGCCATAAGCGATACGAGCGCAAGGCCCAAAAATAGGATTTTCTTCATTGTTTTTGATGATATGCGAAATGTCCTTGTGACAAGGCTCTAACCAGGAAGGTAAGCACAAGCAGGTACATTGCAGGGTTGTATTTCTGTGGCCCTATCAGCATGATGGCTGAGAAGATAACCAATATTCCGATATTCAGGTAGGAGAGGGTGTTTCTTTTCCCTTTCTTCTGGCAGCAGATAATCCATGTCGAACAATTTGTCAATGTCGCTGAGTTCGGCAACTTTATGTGTGCCATTGTTGGCGGTGCGATGTTGGGTGTGGGTATTGGCCTTACATTCTCTATGGGAGGCAATAGCGGTGGAACCGACATTATTGCTTTGATTATAAGCAAATACCACAATATCTCTCCGGGTAAGGTTATTTTGTATTTAGACTTGGTCATCATCGGTTGCTCATACCTCGTTTCCCATAAGGTCGAAAATGTTATTCTCGGTTATATCGTCATGATGGTAATGACCTATGTGCTCGATATGGTTATCGACGGTAATAAGCAAACCTATCAAATCATGGTGTTTTCATCCAAAAACGACGAAATCGGTGCTGCCGTGACCTCTGAAGTGGGTAGGGGAGCAACACTTCTCAATGCCGAAGGCGGGTATAGCCATAAAGACCAAAAAGTTCTTGTGGTTATGGCTCACAAAACCGACAAACCGCTTATCATGCAGATAATTCATCGCATCGACTCCGATGCCTTCATAAGTGTCTGCAAGACGCAAGGTGTGTACGGGCGCAATTTCGAAAAATTAAAAATGTAAATCAAAAACAACAATAACTAACAAAATAGCATACTATTATGTCTAAAATGCTTTCACCGTCTTTACTGTCAGCCGATTTCGGAAATCTTCAACGCGACATCGAAATGTTGAACGCCAGCGAATGCGACTGGCTTCATGTCGATGTGATGGACGGTATGTTTGTACCCAACATCAGTTTCGGACAACCGGTCATCAAGTTTATTAAAAAACATGCTGCCAAACCCCTCGATGTGCATTTGATGATTATGGATCCCGATCGATACATTTCAAGCTTTAAGTCGGTCGGTGCCGATATACTCACCGTTCATTATGAGGCATGTACCCATCTTGACAGAACCTTGCATGCCATCAAGGATGCTGGCATGAAATGCGGCGTGGTCCTCAATCCTCATACCCCGGTGTCCCTGCTCGAGGATACTGTCCAGTTGTGCGATATGGTATTGCTGATGTCGGTGAACCCGGGTTTCGGTGGCCAGAAATTCATCGAAAACTGCTACTCCAAGGTCCGTCAACTGCGACAGCTGTGCAACCACAAGAATCCTCAATGCCTTATCGAAGTCGACGGCGGTGTTAACCTGCAAAATGCACCATTGTTGTATGCGGCAGGTGCCGACGTCTTGGTTGCTGGCAACGCAGTGTTTGCATCCGAAAATCCAATCGATACAATCCATCAATTGAAGAACAATTAGCATTTTATGGCGCAACGACCCAGTCTTATTTTGGCTCACGGAAAAGAAAAGGCGTTATTGCGACGCCATCCATGGATTTTTTCGGGCGCAGTCAAGAGCAAAAAGGGCGACTGTTTACCTGGCGATTTGGTTGACATCTATTCGTCAACCGGACAATGGGTGGCAGTCGGTCACTACCAAAACGATTCTATAGTTTGCAAGGTAATCAGTTACGATACCGATGTGATAGATCGCGACTTTTGGTACAAACGCTTTCAATCCGCTGTCAATTACCGTAAATCGCTGTCTCTTATCAATCAGGATGGACACCCCATAGGCCGTAGCAATGCTTTCCGTTTGGTTCATGGCGAAGGCGATTTCCTGCCAGGGTTAATTGTTGATTATTACAATGGTGTTGTTGTGATGCAGGCCCATAGCGAAGGCATGTACCGTAACCTTGACATGTTTGCTGATATATGGCGTGAACTACTGCCGGTGTCCTCTGTTTTTAATAAAAGTGCGTCAACACTGCCTCAACCAAATCAGGCCAAAGATGGATACCTTTGGGGTGATGAGCCGGTTGAATGGGAAATGATAGAGTCCGATAACCGTTTGCTCATCAATTTCTTTGAGGGGCAGAAAACAGGATTCTTTATCGACCAACGCGACAACCGTTACAAGGTAATGGAATTGGCTCGCGGTAAGCGTGTGCTCAATTGTTTCGGCTATACCGGAGGTTTTTCCTTGGCTGCTTTGCGAGGCGGTGCGTCCTATGTCGAAACTGTCGATATCAGTAAGAAGGCAATCGCTCTTGCTGACCGCAATGTGCATATCAATTTTGGCGACAATGCACCGCATAAAGGAGTTGTCGCCGACGTCACTCAGTATCTCGACTGTCCTGGCGATTTGCCGTTCGATATAGTGATTCTCGATCCGCCTGCATTCGCTAAAAACCACCGCAATCTGCAACAGGGACTAAAAGGCTATCGTCATATAAATCAGAAAGCGTTCGAAAAAATGCCTTCAGGAAGCCTCTTGTTTACATTCAGCTGCTCGCAGGCTGTAAGCCGCGACGATTTTCAGGCAATGATTTTCACCTCTGCGGCCAACGCCAAGCGCAAGGTACGCATTGTTCAATGGCTTACCCAATCGTCCGACCATCCGGTCAGCATCTATCATCCCGAGGGCGAGTATCTCAAAGGGTTGTTACTTCAAGTAGAATAGTTTAAAATATATAAATACAAATAATTATGCAAGAAGAAAAGGGATATTTAAAGGTCGACCAGTACGATGAGAAATGTGTCGCTGAATTGGCTCTCCATTATCGCGAAATACTGCGTCTTTTGGGCGAGGACCCCAACCGCGAGGGATTGCTCAAGAGTCCTGAACGTATCGCCAAGGCCATGCTCTATTGTACCAATGGATACGACCTTAACCCTGAAGATATATTGCGTTCTGCCATCTTTCACGAAGATTACAAACAAATGGTTGTCGTAAAGGATATCGAAATCTATTCTATGTGCGAGCATCATGCTCTTCCTTTTATCGGGAAAGCGCATGTCGCCTATATCCCAAACGGAACTATTGTGGGCCTCAGCAAAATAGCACGTATCGTTGATGCTTATGCTCGTCGTCTTCAAGTCCAGGAACGCCTCACAAAACAAATCAAAGATTGCATTCAAAATACCCTCAATCCGTTGGGTGTGGCTGTGGTTATCGAAGCCCAGCATCTTTGTATGTCCATGCGTGGTGTGCAGAAACAGAATTCGGTAACCACCACCAGCGACTTTACGGGTGCATTTATGAAAAACAGCAAAACCCGCGAGGAATTTATGCATATCATCGGCGTTAGCCTTCATTAAATCAATTTAATACTATGAAAGTTTTGAAAACCATATTTCTGTCTGCTTTTTTGACTTTGGGTGCCTTGTACGGCTCATCCGCTGTGGCTCAGACAAAACCCGAGGCTGTTGGTGCAAATGTTTACGATGCCCAAGCTCATAAAATATTGAAACAAGCTGCCTCAAAATTCCAGAACTCTGCAGTAAGTTTCACTGTTACCATGGTTAACAAGAATTCCGACAAGAAGGAAACCATGCGTCAAAATGCCAATGTGTTGTATAACAAGGGAAAATATCATATCACCTTCGGCACCCAGGAGCTTGTTTGCAATGGAACAGCTGTCTGGCATTTGAATAAGGATGTGAATGAAGTGGTCGTCAATAAGATGTCTGAACAGAGTGACGATTTGATGAATCCGGCTCAATTGCTCTCTAATTATGATAAGAATTTCAAGCCGAAATTTATCCGTGAAAATCCCGATGGCACATTGGTTATCGACCTCAAACCGTTGAAGGGCAAGAGTTATCACAAAATACGTCTTATTATCGATGGCAAAAGTTATATAGTAAAAGCCATGGAAATGCATAACTACGATTCGTCACGCGGCGAATTCCATTTGTCAAACTACAAATTCAAGGTGTCGTGTAAGGATTCCGATTTTGAGTTTGACCCTGCGTCGCACAAAGGTATGGAAATAATCGATATGCGTTAACTGTTATGAATATTTTATTGCTCGAAACATCTACCAGCGTATGTTCCGCCGCACTTGTGTGCAATCGTATGGTCGTTAAGGAATTGCATTCCGACGAGCCCAATGCCCATTCTCAAAAATTGGCATTGTATGTCGACGAAATCGTTAAGCATGCCAATTCCCTTGGCAAAAGCATCGATGCTGTTTGTGTAAGCAGTGGTCCTGGAAGCTATACCGGCCTCCGTATCGGAGTCAGCAGCGCCAAAGGACTTTGTTATGCACTCGACATACCGTTGTTGGCCGTGCCTACATTGCAATCTATGGCAGCTCTTTACCTTCAGCAAAACCCCGGCTACCGAGGCTATATCTGCCCCATGATCGATGCACGGCGTATGGAGTGTTATACGGCCCTGTATTCTGTCAATAATGGTAAAATAATTCAGCAAAGGGGAGTAGAAGCTGAAATTATCGAGCCGGGTATCTACGACAGTTTCCTCAATAAAAGTCATGTGGCGTTCATTGGCGATGGAGCATCGAAAACAAAGGATATTCTCGGCGTCCATCCTAATGCTGTATATGATGACGGATTTGTGGTTTCTGCCTGCGGCTTGATCGCTCCGGCTTATTCAAAATTGGAACTCGGCGAGTATGAGGACGTTGCCTATTTTGAACCTTTCTATCTCAAGGATTTTGTTGCCAAAAAGTCTGTGGTAAGGGGACTTAGATAAATCTTATATTATGTTGCGATATACCCTCAATCGTTTGTTGTATGGCTTTCTGGTGTTGCTCGGTGTGGTGACGCTTGTGTTTTTCTTGTTCAACATTTTACCTGGCGATCCTGCTCGTATGATGTTGGGGCAACGGGCCGATGCCGAAAGTATTGAGATAATCAATCGCGATTTGGGTCGTGACAAACCTCTGGCAACGCAATATCTCAATTATCTTAACGATTTGTCCCCATTGTCATTCCACAACAATAGCAATCCCGAACATTACTTTTATCTCGATCCCGACAAATACACCCGTCATGTTACGCTTCTCGAAATCGGAAGCACTTCTCTCGTGGCTAAAGCACCCTATTTGCGTCGTTCTTATCAAAGCAAACGCCCCGTCAGCGAAATCATTGCCGCAGCATTCCCTCAAACGGCCATATTGGCACTTGTGGCTATGGCATTTGCTTTTGTTGTGGGAGTGGGACTCGGTGTCATGTCGGCACTCTTTAAGGATTCTTGGATTGATAAGTTCTCATTGATTGTCTCTACGTTGGGAATGTCGTTGCCAAGCTTTTTCGCCGCAATTTTAATCGCATGGTTTTTCGCCTATGTGTTGGCCGATATTACCCATCTCAACATGTTCGGCAATTTATATACAGTCGACGATTATGGTTGTGGTGAGTATCTTGATCTCAAAAACCTTGTCCTGCCTGCTTTTACCTTGGGCATAAGACCTTTGGCCACGCTGACTCAACTGACCAAAAACGCCATGCTCGAAGCGCTCTCTCAAGACTATGTCCGAACGGCTAAGGCCAAGGGGTTATCCTACAAAAAGGTGGTTATGGGGCATGCGCTCCGCAATGCCATGAATCCGGTTGTGACATCTGTGTCCGGTTGGTTGGCAAGTCTCTTTGCGGGTGCTGTCTTTGTCGAATATGTATTCGATTGGAAAGGTATGGGAATCGTAATTGTCGATGGATTGGAAAAATACGACTTTCCTGTCGTTATGGGTACCATATTGTTCATCTGTTTGTTGCTGGTGCTTATCAATATCATTACCGACATCATTTACGGTATCCTCGACCCGCGTGTCAGGGTTCAAGGGTGATTCTGACATAGGATGCTTTTAATTTATTGATAAACATCATGTTCTATTGATGTTTCGCTCTTTGTTAGCACCCTTGTTCTGATGGCACGAAAGTGCTACGGCCAATACATACATTCACTCTTTTTTCCACGTCTGTTTCAATGTGTAACAAGTGTTAATAACTTTGGAATGTAATTACTCCATTTGTTTGTTTTTTTTTGTAACTTTGTATGTTAATTGTTCTGCTTGTATAGTGTACAAGAGTTTGATACGTAATAAAATACAAATTGTTATATAATGGTTTCTGAAAACGAAAAAATTATAAAGGTAGATATCGAAACTACGATGAAAACTGCATATATCGATTATGCAATGTCAGTAATTGTAGCTCGTGCGCTTCCCGATGTACGTGACGGTATGAAACCCGTGCATCGCCGTATCCTTTTTTCCATGAACGAAAACGGTATCCGTTATAATACCCCAACTAAAAAATCCGCCCACGTTGTGGGTGATGTTATGGGTAAATACCATCCTCATGGCGATAGCTCTATTTACGGAGCCTTGGTCCGCTTTGCTCAGCATTGGTCAATGAGATACCCCTTGGTCGACGGCCAGGGTAACTTCGGTAGCATCGATGGTGATGGCGCGGCGGCTATGCGTTATACCGAAGTCCGTATGAAGCAAATATCCAACGATATTCTTGCCGATATCAATAAAGATACCGTTGATATGATGCCGACATACGATAACGAGGGTCAGGAACCGACTGTTTTGCCGACCAAAATACCAAACCTCCTCATCAATGGCTCCAACGGTATTGCTGTCGGTATGGCCACCAACATGCCAACCCACAATCTGTCTGAAGTCATTGACGGTTGTGTCGCATATATCAATGACCCCGATATCACCATCGAAGGTTTGATGGAATACATCAAAGCCCCCGACTTCCCTCTGGGTGGTATTATCTACGGATACAAGGGTGTCCGCGATGCCTATACAACCGGTCGTGGTAGCATTGTGTTGCGTGCCGACACCAGCATCGAAACCGATGCAAAAGGACGCAATATGATCATTGCCCATACCGTTCCCTATGGCGTCAACAAGTCCGAGATGATTAAACGTCAGGCTCAACTTGTAAAAGAAGGCAAAATCGTAGGCATCACCGACATCCGTGACGAAAGTGCTCGCGACGTCATCCGCGTCGTTTATTATCTCCGTCACGATGTTGTTCCCAACGTTATATTAAACAAACTTTTCCAATTGTCCGAACTACAGAGCTCTTTTGCTGTCAACAACATTGCCCTTGTTAAAGGTCGCCCGATGTTGCTCAATCTTAAGGATTTGATCCAAAACTTTATCGAACATAGGGAAGATGTTGTTACTAGAAGAACTCAATTCGATATGAATGAGGCCCTTAAACGTGCCCATTTGTTGCAAGGCTTTTTGAAGGCACTTGATATCATCGACGAGGTTATCGCCCTGATTCGCGCATCTGCTACTGTCGAAATGGCACGTCAAGGCTTGATGGATAAGTTCGGATTCAGCGACCTGCAAGCCCAGGCTATCGTTGAAATGCGTCTGCGTCAGCTCACCGGTATGGAACGCCAAAAACTCCAGGATGAATATGATGAAAAAATGAGATTTATTGAATATTGTAAATCTATTTTGGCAAACCATTCAGTCCTTATGGGTGTTATCAAAGACGAACTGCTTGAAATTAAAGAAAAATTCGGCGACGAGCGCCGTACTACCATTAAATACGATGCCGCCAATTTCCGTATCGAAGATACCATCCCCAACGACCAAGTGGTTATAACCATTTCTCATATGGGTTATATCAAACGAACCCCCTTGGCTGAATACCGCACGCAAAGTAGGGGAGGAGTCGGCTCCAAAGGAAGCTCGGTTCGCAGCGAGGACTTTGTCGAGCACATTTTCACAGCAACCAACCACAACTATTTGCTTTTCTTCACTGAAAAGGGTAGGTGTTATTGGTTGCGCGCATTCGAAGTTCCCGAAGGCGAGAAGAATACAAAAGGCCGCGCTATCCTCAACCTTATCAATATCGCTCCCGACGATAAGGTGAAAGCCTATGTCAACGTCGAAAATCTTAGCGATAGCGATTATCTCCAAAATCATTATATAGTAATGTGTACCAAGATGGGTATCGTCAAGAAAACACTCTTGGAATCTTATTCCCGTCCACGAAGTATTGGTATCATCGCTGTAAATGTCCGTGAAGGTGACGAATTGCTTACCGCATCATTAACCGATGGCAATAGCGAAATCCTCATTGCAACAAAACAAGGTAAACTGATGCGTTGCCATGAAGAAGAATTCCGTAGCCTCGGCCGAAACGCCTCTGGAGTGAAAGGAATCTCTCTTGATGGCGAGAACGATGAGGTTGTCGGTATGCTTTGTGTCTCCAACCGTGAAGAAGACATCTTGGTGGTTTCTGAAAAAGGTTTTGGCAAACGTTCAGCCTTGAACGACTATCGCATCACCAGTCGCGGCGCTAAAGGCGTTAAAACCATTCAAATTACAGAGAAGACTGGCAACCTGATCGCCATCGCCAATGTCTCCGACACTCAGGATTTGATGATTATTAACCGTTCGGGTATCACCATTCGAATGAAAATCTCCGACTTGCGTGTCATGGGCCGTAACACTCAGGGTGTTAAACTTATCGACTTACGCGGAAAAGATTACATCGCATCCATAACTCAGGTACCTGCCGGCGATGACGATGACAACAATTCCGAGATACAACCCGAGGGAAACGTCGATTCAGAATCCGGAGAAAATTCGTTAAATAATCCTAATGTCGGCAATAACTAATCCTCGTTAGATACTTACTTGTAAAACAAATTATTTAAATATAATCAACATGAAAAAAGTAACATTGATTTTAGCACTTGCAGTATTTGCAATCTCTGTCAGTGCACAGACACTTAACGTTCAAAGTGCTGCCGAGTATTTAAGAAAGGGCTATTTGGTTAAGGCTAAAGCACAAATTGATCCTGCCTGCGAAAACGAGAAAACTAAAATGGATGCTAAAACCTGGCTCTATAAAGGTATGATATATTTGCAGATGGGTCTCGAAGTTCAACAAAACCCCAAATCAAAGGTGGCTGCAAGTCTTCCCGAAGATTGGGCAGAACAAGCTTACCAAGCTGCTCTCGAATGCAAAAGATTAGACAAAAACAATGAATTCTCTGATAAAAACAATCAGGTATTCAGTGCTTTGGCAGAAAGTTTCTACAATAAAGCCTACGACGCTTTTGCAAAAGAAAAAGACTATGCCAAAGCTATGCAGATGGCCGATAAAGTTATCACCATCAACAGCAACTCTGGTAATAAATCACTCAACATCGATGCTTACGATATTGCAGGTAAATCAGCTTACAACAACCGTGATACAGCCAATACTAAAAAGTATTTCAACTTGATGATTTTGAGTAAAACCAACCAATTCCGCACCTACGAAATTCTTTTCGACATCTATATGAAAGAAAAAGATACCGTAAATGCGATGAAAGTTGTTAGATTCTGCGGTCAAAACTGTCCCAACGACTACAATGCTTTGGTTCTTAGTGCTAAGGGTTATCTCATGACTGGCAATCTCGAAAAAAGTAAAGAGGTTTTGTCTCAAGCTCAGGCTATGGTAAAAGACAATCCTGCAGTTTACGAGCAATTACTCAACCAGGTGGCTGCCATTTATGAAATGACCAAAGACTATGAAGGTGCACAAGCTAAATACAAAGAGTCATTGTCCATGAATCCCAACCAATTCGGTGCAAACTTTGGTTTAGGTAGTATGTTCTACAACCTTGGTATTGAAAAACTTCAAGAAGCTGAACGTGCTTTCAATCCCGACGAAGTAAGCGAAGTTTACTCAATCCTTGAAAAAGAATACAAGGAGCACATGTCTCAGGCAATTCCTTATCTTAAAGCTGCAATTTCGCACATCGAGTCCTTAACCGATCCTGCACAGATTACCGCAAACCGTCGCAATCTTTACGAATGCTTGAAAGCTTTGCGTAACTGCTACGCTCGTCTCAATATGTTCGACGACATCAAAACTGTCACCGACAAAATGAAAGAAATCGAATCTACCGAGAACGCACAATAATTGCTTAAACAATAAAAAATAGATTCTCCGGAATCTATTTTTTATTATACTTGTATTCTAATAGAATTTCTGTTATGTTAAGTAGTGTTTTGGTATAATATGTGGCGGCAATCTATCTTATACTCTATTTTGTAGTGTGATAACTGCGTCAATATAATATTATAATCAATAGGACTTGGATATTCTACAGTAACTTGTTATAAAAATAATCCTCAAAATCAATAACGATTTTGAGGATTATTTCATTATTAAAATTGAAAATACATCAGATTATCACTTTGGCTACTATCGATGTGGCTCTGTTGTTGGCTATTTTATAGTAATAATTATTGTCGTTTTCTGCTTTGCAATAAATGTTACAATCTTCACCGCGGTGTGTTTCGGTATGAAAATGTATCTCAAAATTTTTAATCGGCACATGTACTGATTTGTCTGCTCCGGGTAAAGTGTCGCATATCCATTTTATATATTCAGCATTATTGACGTGCGACGTATGGTCAATCATTGAGTTGCGGACAACTATATTGTCAACAATATCAGTGTCTTCCATTTCCGGACATTTGAGTCGCTGTATTGAATCTCTATCTGTGGCCTTTTCTGGATGATGTTCGAAATCAGCCATGATATCGTTCAGTCTCAATACTTTGCGTGTGTCAAAGTTTATTATGACCCAATAGGCCGATACGGCTACTTTTACCTGGCCGTCCTCCCCTATTATTTCTGTCTCTCTTCTTGCGTACAAACCGTCATAATCTCTGGCCCATGTTTTTAGTTTGATGTGTTCACCCAAATAAGGCATTTCGTGAACTTGGAAATACATCTTTGTCAGTACCCATGCTTTGTGCTGTTTCATTAAATCGAAATAACCAACATTCGATGTTGATGAATGACTTTGTGCAACTTCTTGCAGCATTTGAGCCAATCCCCAGATAGTCATTCGGTCATTGCTGTCGCATAGGTACGAAGGTAATATATGGTCTTCTGTATAGTACATCTTAGCTTCAATTTGTTTACATTCTTTCTGGTACTTTTATTCCGAGAACGTTCATGCTGTTTTTAATTGCATGTGCAACCATTTGGCATAACTGTAGACGGAAGCATCTGATATTGCTGTCAGCTTCCTTAAGTATTGGGGTGTCTTGGTAGAAACTGTTGAAGGTCTTTGCCAGATCGTATGCATAGTTTGCCACCATTGCGGGACTGTAGTTCTGTGCAGCCGATTCAATGAGCCCCGGCAGATTATGCAGTACTTTTACAACTTCGCGTTCTTTTTCATTCAATTGTGCGGGCATTTGGACCGAGTCGCACTCTTCCCCTTTTTTAATAATGCTTCTTATGCGCGCGTGGGTGTATTGAATGAATGGACCTGTGTTTCCGTTAAAGTCGATGCTTTCTTCAGGATTGAACAGCATGTTTTTGGTAGGATCAACCTTGAGTATGAAATACTTCAGGGCACCCAGGGCAAGCATATGGTACAGTTCTGATTTCTCTTCAGGACTCATGTCTGTATTTTTGCCATGTTCCTCACACATCATCTGTGCTGTTTTTACCATTTCTTCCATCAAATCGTCGGCGTCTACCACCGTGCCTTCGCGTGATTTCATCTTACCGTTTGGCAACTCTACCATTCCGTATGACAAGTGGTACACTTTGTCCGACCAGTCAAATCCCAATTTTCTCAATATGAGTTTCAGTACTTTAAAGTGGTAATCTTGCTCGTTGCCTACTACATATATCAATTGGTTGGCATTGAAATCGTTGTGACGAAGTAGGGCTGTGCCTAAATCTTGTGTCATATATACGGATGTACCGTCTTTTCTTAAGAGCAATTTCTCGTCAAGTCCTTCTCCCGTCAAGTCGCACCATACACTTCCGTCCTCTTTCTTAAACAGCACATTGGTATCCAGTCCTTTTTGTACCAATTCTTTCCCCAATAGATAGGTATCCGATTCATAATATATTTTATCGAATCCAACGCCCATCTTTTGGTAGGTTTGGTCAAATCCTGCATACACCCAGTTGTTCATCTTTTCCCATAAGGCGCGTACCTCGCTGTCGCCCTCTTCCCATTTCTTGAGCATCTCTTGTGCTTCAATCATCAGTGGAGCTTGTCGCTTGGCATCGTCTTCCGACATGCCCTCCGACACCAACTGTTTGATTTCCTCTTTGTAATATTTGTCAAATACTACATAATATTTGCCTACAAGATGGTCTCCCTTCAGTCCACTGCTTTCCGGCGTTTCCCCGTTTCCGTATCGTAGCCATGCCAGCATCGATTTGCATATGTGTATTCCTCTGTCGTTTACAAGGTTTACTTTTTTCACATGGGCTCCATTCGATGCTAATAATTGGCTTATCGACCATCCGAGCAGGTTGTTGCGGATATGTCCTAAATGAAGTGGCTTGTTGGTGTTTGGTGATGAATATTCTACAACAATTGAAGAATCGTTTGGTTGTGCTTGCTTAATGCCAAATGCATCGTTGTGGTAATTGTGGTTGACAAATCGAATCCAATAGTCATCAGCTATCGATATATTGAGAAATCCTTTGACTACATTGTAGTCGGATATCATATCTACCGAGTTCTTCAGGCTCTCTCCCAATTCGGAGGCCACTTGTTCGGGACTTTTTTTTGCTTGTTTTACGAATGGAAATACTACAAGTGTGAAATCTCCTTGAAATTCTTTCTTTGTAGCTTGCAATACAATGGATGACGGCTCGATGTTAATGTTATAAAGTGAATTTAATGATGTCGAAATCGAGTCTTGAAGTATCTGTTCTATCATGTTTTAATTATAACTATTTCTGGAAAATGTTTTGCAAAGTTACAAAAAAAAATAAAAATATTGTATGTATTGCAACAAAACCGATATTTGTTAGTCTTTAAATATACCTAAATTCCAGTTACAAGTGCAACACTAAGTAGAAAAAAAGAGTACCAAAATTT
>CALEPD010000090.1 GCA_937910265.1 uncultured Bacteroidales bacterium | reverse complement strand
CGGCCTCGTAAATCAATTTAAGCGAGAAAAAGGGCTGTTCATCATCCATCAACAGGCGAAGGAAAATCCTGTCGCCTTCCCAGAGTGAAAGATTAAAAATGTGGTCCTTCGGAATCCAGCAAAGGTCGCCCTCGTCACAGATGATCTCGGTTCCAGACCATTGTGACGCAGTGAAAAGGTGCATATATTCCGAAGGCCAAATATCGGAAATAAAGGTTACGATACCGCGGTACCTCCACTGAGAGACTGTATAGCCGGTCTCTTCAAGCACTTCGCGCAACATACATTCGTCGGGGCTTTCGGAGGGAAGACACTTCCCCCCTACCCCGATCCATTTGTCGTGACTTTGGTCATTCTGCTTTTTCACGCGATGCAGCATCAAATACTGATTATCGCGTTGCAAATAACATAACGTAGTTTGTTTCATAACCTTTAGGTGGGTTCTATAAATAGCACATTTTTAAAATTAATCGTCAACATGTGTGAGTTCCATTTTTCAGCACGTTACAGAACCCACCTTTATTACTATTACTTACTAATCATCCAGATGATGCGGAGCCACAACCGTAGAACGTCGGCGGAAATACCATTTGTAGACAATAGGTATGACCAAGACATTGAGGATGGTGGACGAAACCAATCCGCCCAAGACAACAATTGCCATAGGTGCCTGAATTTCGTTGCCAGCCTGAACGGCCGCCAGAATCATGGGGACAAGCGACAGAGCTGTAGTAAGTGCTGTCATTAGAATCGGGTTCAATCTATCTTTGGAACCCTTTACAACAGCTTGGTCGACCGGCATAGTCCGAACCAGTCTTTCATATCTTGAAATCAACAAAATACCATTACGTGTGGCAATACCGAAAAGGGTAATAAATCCAATGATAGCGGGAATGCTCATAATACCCGATGTAAGCTTGACAGCGATAACACCGCCAATCAATGCCAACGGAAGATTGATCAAAACAATGGCAGACAATGCAAAATCCTTAAATTCGGTATAGAGCAACAAATAGATAATCATCAGAGCCAATATAAACACCAGAATGAGTGTACGGGTGGCTGATTTGGCACGTTCTAACTGACCTCCGAACTCTACACGATAACCTTCAGGAAGCTTGATGTTTTGATTGATAATTTCCTCGACATCAGCCACAACACCCATAGCATCGCGTCCGCTGACGTTAGCTGACACAACCAATTTACGCTGAACATTCTCACGCGATATTGTATTAGGGCCACCGGTAGACACGATGTCGGCGACCTCACTCAACGGGACTTTCCTTCCCGATTCAGTATCGATAAGGGCATCCATGACTTGGTTGATTGTAGGAGTTGGGCCTGCGCAAGAGGAGAGTTTCATGACCAAATCGAACGAACGCTGCCCCTCGTAAATATCGCATAATTTCTCGCCTTCGAAAGCCAACTCGACGAATTTATTAAACTGTTCGACAGAAATGCCGTAAACGGCCATTTTTTCGCGGTTGGGGCGGATTTGCAGCTGGGGGACCTCCACTTGCTGCTCGACATTCACATCGACCAGACCTTCGACATGGGCGGTGGCGGCCTTAATCTGATTGCCGATGGCATACATTTGAGAGAGGTCGGTGCCGAAAATCTTAATGGCGATAGCCGCCTGAGTTCCACTGATCATGTGTTCGATACGGTGGCCCAAGGGCTGGCCGACAGAGACAGCGATGCCCGGGATTTGTGCCAATGTGTTACGGACATCATTCATAAATTCGTCTTTAGACCTTTCGGCCAACTGGAAATTGACATCGATTTCGGCGGAGTTGGTAGCCTGCGAATGCTCGTCAAGCTCACCCCTTCCCGTGCGCCGTGAGGTAGATGTCACCTCAGGGATGGCAAGCAATTCGGTTTCAATAAGATTACCTATGACATTACTATTTTCCAAGGAGACACCCGGCTTGGCGACTGCAGCAATGGTAAGCGAACCCTCGTTAAATTCGGGAAGAAAACCCCGGCCCATGGTAAACAACAGCGAAACAGCCCCCATAAAAATGACAATCATGATTGAAATGACCCATTTTTGATGTTGCAACACATGCGACAAAAGACGGTCGTACCAAACGGACAATTTACGGGAAATCCAGCTTTCGCGGGTCTGCTTATTCAAATATTTTTCGTCGGAGAGGAAGAGTTTGCACAATAACGGAGTAACCGTCATAGCGACCACCAATGACATAAACAACGAAATCAAATATGCGATACCCAGAGGTTTGAGCATTCGCCCCTCAAGTCCCGTAAGGAAAAATAGAGGTATAAAGGTAACCATGATTATCAAGGTTGCATGGATGATTGAACCTCGAATTTCGGAAGAGCCTTTAAACACCACAGAGAAGGCTGACTCGCGTTGCTCCTTAGGAAGCAGATGATTCTGCCGCAACCGTTTATAGACATTCTCGACATCGATTATGGCATCGTCGACCAAAGAGCCGATAGCAATACACATACCGCCAAGAGTCATGGTGTTTATTTCCAGGCCCAAAGCTTTCATACAGATAAGAGTGCCCAGCAAGGAGAGCGGAATGGCGAGAATGGAAATCATGGTAGTACGGAAGCTCCCCAGGAACAGGAACAATACAATAATGACAAATATG
>CALEPD010000089.1 GCA_937910265.1 uncultured Bacteroidales bacterium | reverse complement strand
TCAAACGTATTGGCAGTGCCGCCAATAATAAAGCCGCCGCCCAACAAGTCGCGCACCTGTGCCACCGGCATGTCGTTCTTGCCAAGATGCACTCCGTCGGCACCAATCCGCCGCGCCAACAGCACATGGTCATCAACAATAAGCTTTGCCCCATTGGCATCGCACAGACGGCGTGCCTGCATTGCCGTTTCGAGCCGCTTATCGTCGTCGGCATCCTTCATTCTCAACTGAATCCAACGGCAGCCACCCTCGAGCGCCACATAAACCGAGTCGATATACGAATAACGCTCGGTAGAATGGGAAATAAACTGTACTGTAGCCATACCATCAACCTCCACACACAGCTTTGATGATAATAATATCCATGCCCTCCTGCAACTTGAACATTTTCCAATGCTCACGCCTAACCATCTTACGGTTCACAGCTACAGCAATACCTGTTGCGGGAATGTCGAGCTCAGCAATAAGCCCTTCAAGGTGGGAACTTTTGCTCTCAATTTCATTGTTGTTGACAACTAATTTCATAACTCCTTTTATTTAGGTGGGTTCTATAAATTCCACATTTTAAAAAATTAATCATTAACATGAGTGAGTCCAAATTTTTCAGCGATTTATAGAACCCACCTTTAATAATTACACCATAAAACAAAGGAGCGAGAGCATAAAAAAAACGCATACCATTCACTCAAAGGGTACGCGTATCAATTCATTTATTATCCACAATCCCTACGGCAGTACTAACTGCATCAGGTTCGAGGGTATAATCTCAGTTCTTTTATCCTATTGAAGTTCAAGTCCTACAACTTTCACATCACAAAAGAACACCCCTTTGTCGTGCTGCAAAAATAACAATATTTTCAGAAATGAGGAAATAAATATTCACAATTCTGTAAAACGGAAGCCGCTTAATATGCCTTAAACGATATGTACCGACACCTACCGGCTAACGGCAATTGCGGGCAATAAGATAAAGCCTGCCGTCGGTATCGACCACCTTGTAGGAAGCTGTATCGGAGAAGATTATCTGCATTTCGGCCCGTGCATCGTCGTAATAGCTCCAATGATCGTCGAATACAAGCAGGTAATCGGCCTTGTACGACATCACAGGAAAGATGGAAACATCTTGATGTTCCGCCAAATGAGGAATAAATGGAGTTGCCGCACAAACACTGGCATCGGAAGGGATTTTATTGATAAGGTTGCGGGCATAATCGGCATCAAACTGACTCTGCCTGTAGTGCTCTTTTTCGCATATACGCGCATGTTCGGCACGGATACGGAATTGTGGCGACCGGAGGGTGTATGCAGTTGTCGACACCGTCAACAACGAGGCGACTGCCGCACCCAGCAACAATGACCAAGGTGCACGCATCAGCCGTTGCCGCTTTTGGAACGACTCAATCAATGCCACAAACGAGCCAATCACCAACACCGGCGCAAACTCAATATTGTAATGCATGCCCACCCCCCAGAATCCGGCATCGGCACTCATCATTTTGAGCAAAAGCGGAGGTATCATCATCAGCAAATAATTTGGCTTACGCAAACAAAGCAGCATTCCTGAAGCCGCACAACAGAGGAAAAATCCGAGCTTCAGACCATTGTTGTCGGGGTCGTTTCGAAAATTGGTAAAAAAGATGCGTACACTTTCCAGTGGATGTGCAACCATATACACCACCAAGTCGGACATACTGTCGCCCATATGCGAATAGCGCCAAAATCCAGGACTTTCCCCACCGAGATTGGGCATCACTACCATCGACACCAACACAAAATAGAGTATACAAAACAGCAGGTTGACCAACAGCCATCGCCTGGCAGTCATATTATTGCGGAAATCGAAAAGAAGGGCGGCCAATACAAATACAAGCCACAAGGCAGTTGACTCTTTCGACACACACATCGCAGCTACAGCAACAAAAGACCACAGTCCCCTACCCTTTCGCAACGCCAATATCATCCAAGGAATCAGATTTACAGCCACCACATTGGAATGGTAATCAAACGAAAGTGCGTGCCACACTCCGAAAAAAGAAAGATAACTCACCATACCCAGCCACGGCACAAAATCGACACCTATGCCACGCACATTGCCATTGCCCGTATAGGAACGCAGCAAACAATACACGCCCACTCCGCCCAACAAAAGCGCCACCATCTGAACTATCAATAATGTGTAGTTGCCAAACAAAAGTGTAAGTGGAGCAAACAGTATGAGATACAAGTCGAAATGGTCAGCCAACAAAAGCATGTTGTCCTTAGGCCACAGAAACATGCCGCAATCGGCCATTTTTCCCTGTACGTATTGATACATGGCATGGGTATACAGCCCCAAATCTAAACCATACGTACGGAAATTGATATGATTGACAAACGATATCAATGCATACAGCAGTGCGAAAATCACAACTGTAACAACGGGCAACCAATTCTTGATGCCACTGATAGTCTTATTGTGATTCGTTGTCGGTCCCATTACAGGTAGGCTCTAAAAATTCAACTTTTTGTTCGTAGGCGTTCGACGGAGAGCCCAG
>CALEPD010000088.1 GCA_937910265.1 uncultured Bacteroidales bacterium | reverse complement strand
GAGAGGGCCAAAGAGTCGCCTAAAAAATCAGCCACGGCCTGCACCTGAGGACGAGTATAATAGTGAGCAAGAATAACTGCGTTTTTCTCCTTCATCAAATTTACAACATTCACTTCACCAACGGCACTGGCAAAATATTGCGAGTTATGCGTTTGGGCCACATCTCTAAGCGCGCGGCTGGACGAAAGGTTTGAGACGGCAACACCATTGGTGTGCTTCAAAAGATAATCGGCTACGGCTACTAAGGTGTATTCTTCCCCAAACATTTCGCCGTTTTCGCATATCAACGCCAAGCGGTCGACATCGGGATCGACAACTATGCCCAAATCACACTTTTCGCTTACAACTGTTTGGGATATTTGAGTGAGATTTTCGGGAATGGGTTCAGGATTGTGGGAGAAACGACCCGTAGGCTCGCAATTCAACTCAACAACATTCTGCACACCAAGTTTTTTCAACAAACGTGGGATTGCAATACCGCCAATTGAATCGACTGCGTCAACTGCAATACGGAAACCCGCCTTCTGGATGGCATCGACATCAACTAAAGGAAGATTCAGCACGCGCTCAATGTGCATGTCGATGGTATGATGGTCCTCGACAACTACGCCCAAATCGTCAACTTCGGAGAAAAGTATCTCATCGGAATCGGCCAAACGCAACACTTCAGCACCCTCTTGGGCATTGATAAACTCGCCTTTGGCGTTGAGCAATTTCAATGCATTCCAATGTTTTGGGTTATGAGAAGCTGTTATAATGATACCACCGTCGGCCTGTTTGTCAATAACTGCCATTTCGGTTGTGGGGGTAGTGGAAAGGCCTGTCTCAACAACGTCAACGCCCATGCCGATCAAGGTGCCGACGACAAGATGGTCAACCATAGCGCCTGAGAGGCGGGCATCACGTCCCACAACCAGGGTCAACTTCTTCTTGTTGCTGTTTCTTTTGAGAAAAGTTGCAAACGCAGCAGTGAACTTCACCACATCGATAGGGCTCAACCCCTCACCTGCTGTACCGCCAATGGTTCCGCGTATACCAGAAATGGATTTAATTAAAGACATGATATTTGGATTTTAGGTTAGACATTATGTTCTTGAGTAACGGCACTGTTGCGATAATATTTTACACAAACTCACACAATCAGACATATTGCCTTATCGAAACGTTGTTTTGCGAAGCAAGCCGAAGGACAAACAGCAACTGACCTCAGACATAAAGCAACGCCTTTGGCCACAGCCACACTGATAGGCATTGATGCAGTGGCTGACGTTGTTTGAGCATTGTTAATCAAAGTTGCGCAGCAATGAGCTATCGATTCCAATGTGTATTTTTTCGCATAATATAATACAACTTCCGTTTTTTTTTGTAAATTTGTAGACTACTTATAGACTATTTTTAATATAATAAATACAAATATATTGTTCTATTTCAAACAGAAAGGGAGCAAAGACATATATTAAAAAAAAACGCATATGCATATCGCCATAGCAGGAAATATCGGATCCGGAAAAACCACACTTACCAAAATGTTAGCCAAACACTACGGCTACCGTTCCATGCTTGAAACCGACTGCAACAATCCGTATATCAGCAGTTTCTACGAAGATATGAGGAGATGGTCGTTCAATTTGGAAATACATTACCTGCATACCCGCATCAAACATTTAATCGAAATACGCAAATCCGAGACCAACATAGTGCAGGACCGCACTTTATATGAAGATGCATATATTTTCACCCCAAACCTGCATGCAATGGGACTTATGACCACCCGCGATTTTGACAATTACCTGCAAATGTTTGAATTGTTGGAATCATTCATACAACCGCCTGACTTGCTGATTTACTTGCGTGCCGATGTGCCGAACCTCATCAAACAGATACAACGTCGTGGCAGAGATTATGAGGGTTCTATCCGCCTCGACTATCTCAGCAGCCTCAACAACCGCTACGAATCGTGGATCGAGGAATACAACCGCAGCAAAATGATGGTTATAGACGTGCGGGAACTCAACTTTGTCGACAAACCTGAAGATTTCGGTATCGTAATCAACAAAATAGACGCTGAATTCAACAGTCTTTTCAGTTAAACCAGCCCGACCATTCGAATGAGAACACTTGCAGTCATACCGGCACGCTACGCCTCCACCAGATTTCCAGGTAAACCTTTGGCCATACTTGGAGGGAAACCTGTAATACAGCATGTATGGGAGCGCGTTAAATCAGCATCAGTCATCACCGATGCTGTAGTTGCCACTGACGACCAGCGCATCATTGAGGCAGTTGTGCAATTTGGAGGCATTGCCATGCTTACCGGAAGCCACCACAGAAGCGGTACTGACCGATGTGGCGAAGTTGCACAAAAGCTAAAGAACGAAGGGAAAACCTACGACTTGATCATCAACATCCAAGGTGACGAGCCATTCATACATCCGACGCAGATTGAGACATTGGTAGACTGCTTCTCCAACCCAGCAACCCATATAGCAACCCTCAAAAAGGCCATCACCCAATCGGATGACCTTTTCAACGCCAACAACGTAAAAGTTGTGGCCGACGGCAACGGAAAAGCGATTTACTTCAGCCGTGAACCCATCCCCCACCTGCGTGATGTCCAACGCCAGGAATGGACAAGCAAACAGACATACTACAAGCATATCGGCATATACGCATTCCGTACCGACACATTGGAAACAATAACCCACTTGGCCCAATCGCCCTTGGAGAAATCGGAATCGCTCGAACAGTTGAGATGGCTTGAGAATGGGCACCATATCGCAGTGGCCGAAACCAAACAGGAAAGCATCGGCATCGACACTCCAGAAGACTTGCGAAATGCCGAACAGTACTTATTATCAGAAAAAACATTCCAGAAATAGTTATGAATTTAACAGATCTCATAGTAGAATTACTACAACAAGGAAACCGTGTAGCATTGCCAGGCATCGGAACCCTCGACCCCAAAACAGAGGCATCGCATTTGAACACAGCTGACGGCACTTTTTCGCCTTCGCACAAGAGCGTCAGCATCAGCCAAAGCACCGACAATGTTGTTGACATCATTCAACAAATTGCATCCAAGGAATGTGTAGGCGAAAACGTTGCCAAACAGATGTGGCAGAACTACCTCGACGCCCTTACCGATAAACTGCGCCGCACTTCGTCGCACACCTTTGATGGCATAGGAACACTCCGCCGTGATACTGCAGGACGCTTCTCGTTTGAAACTGATGCGTCATACAGCACTGCACAAGAGCCCAAGAATCCTCTGCTCAACGTTAACACATACATTCCCAAAGCAGACTCGCACGACCCATTTGCCGCTTTCGACCAACCTGTCGAGCCCGAACCGGCAGAAGAACACATTCCCGCTGAACAAACAGAGCCCACCGATCCGCAGCCGATCGAAGCACCGGAAGCCGAGCCTACGGCAGAACCAGAGCCAGTCATCATCGAAGAGGCTGCACCTGCTGTAGAACCCGCACCGGTCGAGGAAATGAAACCCGTAGAGGAACCCAATCAAGCAGCAGTGGAAGAACAACCTACCGAAACCGAGCAAAAACCGAATACGGAAGAGGATGACCATATGGCTGAAACCATTGCCTCCCTCCGCCAACTCGACAGCATGCCGGAATCGTTAGACGGCGATACAAACGAAGATTCGTCGAAACACAAATCGAAGGACAAGAAAGCGAAAAAAGGAAAAGAGGAGAAGAAACACAAAAAAGAGAAGAAAAAGAAAAAATGCAAACTATGGTGGTTATGGTTATTGCTGCTGTTGCTTGCATTGGCAGCATTCGGTTACTACTACTTTATACACAAAGGCAACCCCATTCCATTTGTCAAACAGTCGGCCGAACAGACCACTACAGAATCTGCCGCTCAAATTCAAACAGAAAGCGCTCAAGACTATGTTGACGGCGACTGGATGAACTACACCTCATGCTTTACATTCAACACAGACTTGATTGAGTTCTCCACTCAAGACATTGAGGCAACCCGTGATGAAATCACAGCTTTCATGCACGATTACATCGCACAATATACGCAACGTCATCTCTTCTCAGCCGCAGAGGATCACATGATGGCACGCATATCCACTTATGCAGAAGAACGCCTCATCGACATTCTGAACACTGACAAATTCTTTGTACAGCGCTTCCTCTACCCCACCGACTTCATCAACGAACATTGCCATGACCACCTCAAAAGAATCAAGGCCTACGTCACACAGACAACAATCCAAACTGAGCTGATGAACCTCGACCTTCTCCAACAGATGCTTGACGAGGTAGTGGCTGAATTCGGCATAGAACCCGACACACCGACAATCACCGTTCCTAAAGCCAAGAAACCTGAGGGACATGTATACCGCTCCCACATCACAAAACAATCAAAACAAGGCTATGACATAGTTGCCGGATTCTTCAAAGACAAGGCCAAAGCCGACCGTATGGCATCAAACCTCAAGAGTTACGGATGTGATGCATACATCATCGACAAGAACCACGGATACTATGTAAGCATGGGAAGCGCACCAAACCTCACCCGTGCAGAAGCCCTGCGCAAACACATCAAAGAATGGTATGACGGAGACGTATCGATTGAACAACTAAAGTAACATCCGCCCATGGCACACCACAAATTAGAACGATTTGCAGAAAACCTTACCTTCCCCAACCTGTTTCAGGTATCGTACGACATGTTGAAAAACGAAGGGTTTCAACTTAAAGGCAAATGGGACAAACACTTCGGAAACAACAACCCTATCACTTTGGAGCTTGGATGTGGTAAAGGTGATTACACCATAGCCCTTTCCCGCATACACTCTGACCGCAACTATATCGGTGTGGACATCAAAGGCGCACGGTTGTGGCGTGGTGCCAAAACCGGTGTTGAGGAGAACCTGCAGAATGTTGCATTCCTGCGCACTCGCATTGAAATGATTCCGCAATTCTTTGCACCAGGCGAAGTGAACGAAATATGGATCACCTTCCCCGACCCACAGCCCAAGAAAGAACGCAAACGTTTAACCTGCGAGCGATTCCTTTCATTATATAAAGAGTTCCTCTCCCCGGGTGGTATAGTACACTTGAAAACCGACTCGGCCGAACTGCACGAGTACACCCTCAACGAGGTAATACCTGAACACAACTACCAAGTAATATACTCCACTGCCGACTTGTACAACACCGACTATCAGGGGGAAGCCAAACTAACCCAGACCTTCTACGATAGGATGTTCCTTGCCGAAGGCAAGCCCATCACATACATACAATTCACGATTAATTAACAGAAAGTAATCAACTAAATAAATCACAATAATATGTCAGGACACAATAAATGGTCAAAGATTAAGAGAGCAAAAGGTGCAGCTGATGCAAAACGCTCAAAACAGTATTCTAAAATTTTAAAGGAAGTAGCCGTTGCCGTTAGAGAAAGCGGCCCAGACCCTGATAGCAATCCCCGTTTGCGTCTGCTCGTACAAAATGCCCGTGGCTGCAACATGCCAAAAGACACCTTGATGCGTGCAATCAACAAGGCAAGCGACAAAGATGCAGCTGTATTGCAGGAGATTACCTTCGAATGCCACGCCAACCATGGTATTGCATTGTTCATCGAATGTCTCTCTGACAACAACATGCGTACAGTAGCCAACGTCCGTGCCATCATGAACAAATATGGCGGAACCCTCGAAACCAATGGCAGCCTCAACTTCCTGTTCACCCGCAAAGGTGTGTTTGCAATCCCCCGCAAACCCGAAATGGACATAGAGGAGCTTGAAATGACCCTTATCGACGGTGGACTCGAAGAGATGGAAGTAGATGATGAATACTTGACTCTTTACACTGCCTTCGAAGATTTCGGAAACATGGTCAAAATGCTTGAAGAACTTAAAATAGAATGCGAGACAGCTGAACTCCAGCGCATTCCCAACAGCACCCGCAGCATTGACGAAGAGTCAATGAAGAAGGTTCTCAAAGTCATCAACCTTTTGGAAGAAGACGACGACGTTACCAACGTATTCCACGATATGGAAATCCCCGACGATTTCGAAGAGGAATAGACATACAATTTTTATTCTAAAAATACATTATGACAAAAAGATAGCAACACTGCTTTGCTATCTTTTTGTTGATATAACGAAAGATACCCGCGATGAAACTATATCTTGTTCCAACGCCTGTAGGCAACCTCGGAGACATGACATTCAGGGCTGTTGAGACACTGAAGCAGGTGGACCTGATTCTTGCCGAAGACACCAGAACCTCACGCGTTGTGATGCA
>CALEPD010000087.1 GCA_937910265.1 uncultured Bacteroidales bacterium | reverse complement strand
GGCTTATGTGGTGTTACTCACATCAAAGATGTGGTGACTTGTCTCCGACAAGTATAAATAGGATTACCTGTAATTGGCCAGTAATTGTTTGGGCTAAGGGATACAGCATCTCAATAAACTACTAAATTAAACACGAATTACCAGTAATTTTCCAGTAATTGGTTGGACTAGGAAAACAGCATCAAACAATAAAAATACTGGTTGACGGGAATGGGGTGCAATAGTGACGACACTGGATAATGGGGCAGCTGTAAACGAGAGGGGAAATAACGCAGGCGTTCGCTCGGGAGAGGGAACGCCTGTATTGTTGAGCCGCCGGCAGAGTGTACGGGGCGTGGTGTGTGCTGTTGCGGTTATGCCTTTTGAATGGTGGCGATGGCTTCGGGGATGGAGAGTGTGGACTGTTGGCCGGAAGACATGTTTTTGATGGTGATGTTGTTTTGATTCATCTCGTTCTCACCGATGAAGGCAACGAAAGCGACACCTTTCTTGTTGGCGTAGTCCATCTGTTTTTTCATTTTCGCCGCATCGGGATACACCAATGAAGAGATACCGTGATCCCTCATCTGCGCGGCACATTTGATGACATACGGCAATTCGTTGTTGCCGAAGTTGATGAACATGACTTGTGCAGCCTGCCCAAGATTGTCGGGGAATTTGTTGAGTTCGGTCATCACATCGTAGATACGGTCGGCGCCGAAAGAGATGCCGACACCGCTGACGTCGGGCATGCCGAAGATGCCGGTAAGGTTGTCGTAGCGTCCGCCGCCACAGATACTTCCGATGGATACATCGTGGGCTTTGACTTCGAAGATGGCACCGGTATAGTAATTGAGTCCGCGTGCGAGGGTGAGGTCGAGTTCGACATTGCAGTCCACTGAAACGGTATTGATCAAGGAGAATAGTGTTTCGAGTTCTTCGACGCCTGCGAGTCCGTCGGCGTTGTTGGTAAAGATGTTACGGAGTCCGGCAAGTTTGTCGTTGGTGGAACCCGAGAGGTTGAATACAGGATCGAGGGCAAGGATTTGGCCGTCGGAGAGGCCGCGTTCGCGCAGTTCGCCCTTGACATTGTCGAGACCGATTTTATCGAGTTTGTCGATGGCGACGGTGATGTCGATAAGTTTGTCGGGGGCGCCCACCATGGTGGCGATGCCGGAAAGGACTTTGCGGTTGTTGATTTTAACGGTTACTCCGATGCCGAGTTTATTGAATACAGCATCGATCATCTGCACGAGTTCCAGCTCGTTGAGGAGCGACCTGCTGCCGATCATGTCGGCATCACATTGGTAGAATTCGCGGTAGCGTCCTTTTTGCGGACGGTCGGCACGCCATACTGGCTGCAACTGGTAGCGGCGGAAAGGCAAGGCTATTTGGTCGCGGTGCTGAACCACGAAACGTGCAAAGGGAACGGTGAGGTCGTAGCGCAAGCCACGGTCGCATATTTTAGGAGCGACTTTGTTGTATTCTTGCGAGAAATCGACTCCATCCATGAAGTTGCCGGAGTTGAGCACTTTGAACAATAGTTTGTCGCCTTCCTCGCCATATTTGCCCATAAGGGTGGAGAGGTTTTCGATGGAGGGGGTTTCGATGGGTTCGAAAGCGAAAGTCTTGAAAACATCGCGGATGGTGTCGAAGATATAGTTGCGTCGAGCCATCTCGACAGGCAAAAAGTCGCGCGTACCTTTAGGAATGCTGCATTTCATAGTATAAAAACAAATAAATTCAGTTTGCAAAGGTACGAAAAAAAAACTTAGGCGACCTCTAAATTTCAGATAAAAAAAACAACAAAAAAGATTTGCCGTTGACAGAGATTCTCCTACCCTCGCCTACTCACCGTACAGAAGGGGCAGAATATCATACTATCCCCTATGCCACATCCCTTTATCTTGTAACAACAAAAGAAAGAGATTGGACCCACACAAGGAATCCTTATTGACGCCGACAGAAAAAACATACGGCACGTCATTTCGGCTTACCGTCAGAGAGAAGCGTGTACCCGGAGACGGACGGTGAAGTGTTGGATACACAGTTCCGTTTTTGAATGCGAAGTATAACCAAAATAAGAATTCAAAACCGTGAGTCTATGGCAAGTATCAAGGCAAAATTTCGCCCCTCGACAGACAAAAACAAAGAAGGAACAATCTACTATCAAATCATTCAAAACCGTGTAATCCGTCAGTTAAAGACAGATTACAGAGTCTTTATGCACGAATGGAATGAGGCTGAGAACATGATATTTGTTACCAATACCAGCCGACATTGCGATCTTCAATCCATCGAAGAACGAATTGATTGGGATATGAAGCGACTGCAAAACATCATTAACCAATTAGAGACAAAGCGAGTAAAATACACTGCCGATGATATTATCTCCACATTCCAGAAGCAAGCCAATGAGCAATCGCTATTCAACTTCATGCAAAGTGTTATTGCACAATTGCAACAGATGGGCAAGCAACGCACATCAGAAACCTATCGTTGCACACTTAGAAGCTTTATGAAGTTCAGAGAAAATACCGATGTTTTATTAGCGGATATTGACTCGGACTTAATGCTGATGTATGAGGCGTATTTGCACAACAGAGGATTGACCAAAAACAGTACCTCGTTCTATATGAGAATACTTCGTGCTGTATATAATCGTGCTGTAGAAAAGGATTTGACCACCAATCAAAATCCGTTCAAGCACGTTTATACGGGTATTGACAAGACCATTAAGCGAGCCATTCCATTAAAGGCAATCAAGCAGATCAAGAACCTCGACCTGTCATTGCAACTATCGTTGGACTTTGCAAGGGATATGTTTATGTTCTCATTCTACACTCGTGGAATGTCGTTTATTGATATGGCGTACCTCAAGAAGAAAGACTTATCGAATGGCATACTATCGTACCGCAGACGCAAGACCGGGCAACAACTCTTT
>CALEPD010000086.1 GCA_937910265.1 uncultured Bacteroidales bacterium | reverse complement strand
TGAGCTTTCCAGGGTTGACCGATGTAGTTGTAGATGTATAGTGTGTGGTGACCAGGCTCGTTGCCGTGGGCGTATTGTCCCACCAATCCTGTAACGTCGCTTTGATCTCTGCCCGACAGCTTGGCGGTGGTGAAGAACAGACTGTCGAGAAATTCCGATGCCCGTTCTTTCCCTCCCATGTATTTCACCCATTGCGGTATGTCGTGCGGAACGTAGGTGCTGTACTGCCACGAGTTGGCCTCAGTGTAGTGGTTGTTTATCTCGGTGGGCTCGAACGGGGTTACAAAACCTCCGTTGCGGCGAGCTTGCATGAAACCGTCTTCATTCATAATGTTCTGCCACGACTGGCTGCGACGTATATAGATGTTGTACACCGAGTCGTTGCCCATCAGCTTTGCGCATTGGGCTATACACCAATCGTCGTAGGCGTATTCAAGTGTTTTGCTTACCGACTCGTTGTCGTATTCCGAGTTCAGGAATCCCTCTTTCCCATATTTCCGATGGGCTTCTGTCCGGTTTGATGTAACCACCAGACCCTCTATGAGCTTGTTTTTCCGTTCGCTGCTCCAGCTGTCCAATATTCCGGCATTCCATGCCTCCAATATCACTGGCGCGCTGTGGTATCCAATCATGCAGTGGGTCTCGTGTGACGAGAGCTCCCACATGGTTAATTCGCCACCTTGTTCGTAGTGTTTCAGGAAAGTGTATATAAAGTCCTCCGTGCGCTGGGGGTCAATGATGGTCAGCAACGGGTGAAGGGTTCTGTAGGTGTCCCACAGCGAGAAAACGGTGTAGATGTTATGCATACTGCCGTCTGCACGCGCTTCGGTGCGGTGTATCTGGTTGTCGGTACCCCTGTAGCGTCCGTCAATGTCACTGTACAAGTATGGAGCTGTCATGCAATGATACAGCGCGCTGTAGAAGGTGCACTTGTCGTTGAGCGACATGCCGCTTACCATAATCTTTCCCAGCTCCCGGTTCCACAACGAGGTGGCGTGGCCTTGCTTCTTTTCAAAATCCACAGCGCCGTCTTCCCACATTTCTCCCATGTTCTTGATGGCTCCATCAATGTCTACCGCCGATATCGATACGGTGATGAGCGCCTCTTTTTTCTCTTCGGGGAGGTATACAACAGCCTGTGTGCTGTCGGCCGAATAAATCACTTTGCTGAAGGAAAGGTTCGATTTCAGCGCAAAGAAAATTTTCTGGTCGGGGTTCCAGCTGTTGCTGCGGCGCCAACCTGTAATGCAGTCTGTGCCGATGTGCATGCCGGCGTCAATCACTTTGTCTCGGTGTTGCAAATCAACCACAAAACCTTTGGTTCCGGCATAAGGGTATGTGTACCTATGGAATGCGGCACGCTCCGAGGCGGTAAGTTCCACTTTCAGCCTGTCCTTGTCGAGAAGCACTCGGTAGTATCCCGGCGACGCCTTTTCGTTTTTGTGGCTGAACGGCGAGCAGTAGTCCAGATTGTTCAGTTTGCCCTCCTTCATCATCTCCGACTCGTTGGCAAAAGGCATCAGCAGAATGTCGCAGTAATCCTCCACGCCGGTGCCGCTCAAGTGAGTGTGGCTGAATCCGTAAATGGTGTCGTCGCTGTAGTGATAGCCGCTGCAGCCATCCCATCCCTCCAACCGTGTGTCTGGGCCGGGTTGTATCATGCCGAACGGGACTATGGCCACCGGAGTGGTGTGTCCGTGAAAGTCAGTGCCCACAAAGGGGTTTACATACTTTGAGGGGGGGAGGGTGCAGGCCGTGAATGCCACTATGGCCATGCACCAGATGAATGCTTTTTTCATAAATCTCAAACGTATTACTTGTGGTTGCGTTCCAGTGCCGTTATTTGCCTGTGGCTAACTTCAGTTCGATAAGGGCTGCCGCTCCCAAAATGGCCACATCGTTGGTTTTCAGCTCCGATATGCGTATCGAACAGCTGCCTTCGTAAATGTTCAGCAGATGTTTCTCAAACGATTCCCGGAGAGGTTTCAGCAATGGCTCGCCAACTTTCGAAGGGCCACCCATCAGAAAAATTGCTTCAGGAGCCGAGAATGTCACCGAATTGGCCATGGCGATACCCAGATAATATCCGGTCAGTTCCCACGTCTTTATGGCTGCGGTGTCGCCTTGGTGTGCCAGGTCGCCAATCTCTTTGCTGCTTATCTCGCCTTCAAAGGGCTTGCCGTGTACAGCCTCATAACATTCTTTGTAGCTTTGCACAATACCACGGGCCGATGTATAGGTCTCCAAGCAGCCGGCTCTGCCGCAACTGCATTGTCTTCCGTTGGGTATCAGTATATTGTGTCCTAATTCTCCGGCACCGCCTGTGCTTCCGTGCACCAACTTGCCATCAACAACAATACCACTGCCCACGCCGGTGCCGAGAGTGAACATGATGAAATGTTGCATGCCTTTGGCTCCACCGTACACATATTCGCCATACGCAGCGGCGTTGGCGTCGTTGCTCAGCACCACCGGCACATCGATATATTTGTGGAACTCTTTTTCAAAGTCAAGCACACCCTTGATAGTCAGGTTCGGTGCATTGTCAACACATCCTGTATAGAAGTTGCCGTTGGGCGCGCCGATGCCTATTCCCGTAATGGAAACACTGCCGTTGCCTTCGCCCTCGGCGGTCATTGCATTCACCTCGCCCATAATGTCTTTTATATACGGAGTCAGCTCTGTGTAAATGTTGGTGGGTATGTTTCGGCGCGAAACAATAACGCCGTCTTCTCTTACAAGTCCTATATCGGTGTTTGTTCCTCCGATGTCAATGCCAATTGCGTATTTCATTGCGTGTTGTTTTTTAATGTTTAGGCGAATCCTGCTCTGTGGTCCGTTGTCGTTGGACTTCATACATCGGCAAGCTCCACCGGTTGTTATACATGATTATTTATTAAGGTAGGCTCTAAAAATTCAACTTTTTGTTCGTAGGCGTTCGACGGAG
>CALEPD010000085.1 GCA_937910265.1 uncultured Bacteroidales bacterium | reverse complement strand
TCTACAAAGAGGGAGACCTCCACACATTCATGCACACTGAAACATACGAGCAAATCGGAATCGAGGAATCAATCATCAATGCTCCCCAATTCCTGAGACCCGACCAATATGTGGAAATCACCGTGGCAGCAGACACCGAAACCCCGCTCATGTGCGAACTTCCCCCGTTCATTGAAACTGTAATCACCTATACCGAACCCGGCGTAAAAGGCAACACCGCCACCAACGCCATGAAGGACGCTACCGTTGACCCAGGCGTAACCATCAGAGTTCCCCTGTTCATCAATGAAGGCGACAAGGTAAAAGTTGACACCCGTACCAACGAATACAGCGAACGTATCAAGTAACACATTCTATTAAGGATATCATAATTTAAAAGACATGGCGCACTATGCTGACCATGTCTTTTTTTTGCACAGGCATGTGACAAACTGCACTCCCCTACCCTCTGACACAAGAGATTGAGCAAGCCAATCCCAAACAAAACCACAGCGATGACGCCCACAATGACAGCACCTACGGCAAATTGCGTTGTTTATAAGTTGTTTTCAAAAGACGACATATCGAATACAACTACAATAATTGAACAATAATCAGTATTATGAATATACTCAGTATGCGTCCATTACACTACATCGTCCTGCTTTCGGGTCTCGTGATGCTGGCTTCGTGCGACGGAAACAAAAAAGAGACACCCACACAACAACCTGCCGCAACAGACTACAGCACAGTGAGAATCCCTCAATTCGACGCCGATTCGGCTTACCGCTTTGTATCGGAACAGCTTGCATTTGGATTCCGCATTCCGGGCACGAAAGAGCATGCGGCATGTGCGGCATACCTGGAGCAACAGATGGGAAGATGGTGTGACACGGTGATGGTGCAAGAGTTTTCGACCACATTGTGGAACCAACAATCGGTCAGAGGTAAAAACATTATTGCGTCGATCAATCCTGCTTCCAACAAACGTATCCTACTGGCAGCCCATTGGGACAGCCGCATGTGGGCGGACCATGACTCGAACGCCGACAACCACAAAAAGCCGATTATGGGCGCCAACGACGGAGCGTCGGGTGTTGCGGTGCTGATGGAAATGGCCCGTGTGATGAAGAGTATGGCGCTGGAGGTTGGCGTTGATTTCATATTCTATGATGTTGAAGACCAAGGAATACCTGAATGGACTGAACAATATGAAGACAACAGCTGGTGCAAAGGTTCGCAATATTGGTCACAAAACCCTCACGTTCCTTACTATAGTGCAATATACGGCATATTGTTTGACATGGTAGGCGGTATAAATCCACGATTCACAAAAGAAGAGATCAGCCGTCGCTATGCCCCCGGAATCATGAACAAAGTATGGGACGCCGCCAACAGCATGGGCTACTCCAACATATTTGTAAACGAGGACACCGAGCCTATACTTGACGACCATCTTTATGTAAACCAGATTATCGGTATTCCGATGATAGATATTGTGCAGAACAGTCCGGGCATGAGCTTTTTCGACCATTGGCACACTGTAAACGACAACATCGACTGCATTGACAAGCAAACGCTTAAGATTGTGGGAGACGTCGCGCTAAAGACCATCTATGCCGATTATGCGAAATAAGATATTTATCATAGGCGCGATGCTGCTGCTGCCAGCATTGAGCGGCTGCGACCCCGAGCTCAGATGCCATGTACCCATAGGCAACGCCAACTGCCGCATAGAGCCCAATTCGCCGCTATATTATGAGCTGAACCATACGGGAGGATATGAATACCTGAACGGCGGCGCGCACGGGTTGGTTGTTGTCCGTACTTCGCTGAACGAATTTGCCGTGTATGAACGCACCTGTCCGGTTGACCACGACACTATTGTTTATGCTGATGACGACTGGGGAGGAGCCATCATGACATGTCCCAAATGCCAAACACATTTCAGCACCTATACCGACGGATATCCACTGGAGGGCGGTGCAACTGAATGCCCGTTGTTTCAGTATACGTCATCGTACGACGGTGTTTATCTCTATATAAATTAATTCCATGGATCGTTTTGACTCACAGTACAATCCCCGCAAACAATGACAACTCGATGTCGATGGCATTTGCCGGGTAGGGTGTTTTGTGTGTAATTTGACCAATTATCTGTATGATTTTAGCAATGGTACATTGAAAAATTGATTTTTTTTTGTATCTTTGGAGAATTAAGTTTTATGTTTAAATTATATAAGTAAAAATAAATCAATAATAAAGTATAAAAATATGAAGATTTTAGTTTTGAACTGCGGCAGTTCATCCATCAAGTATCAATTGATTGACATGGCCAACAATGCTGAAGTAATGGCCAAAGGATTATTGGAGCGCATTGGATTGGAAATGGGAGAATTTACCCATAAATACCACGGCGAAAAACATTACGAGCAAATCCCCATTCCTGATCATACAACAGGTATTAAAATGGTGCTCAAGGCACTGACCGATGAAAAGATGGGAGTTATCAGTGACCTTAAGGAAATTGGTGCTGTGGGCAACCGTGTGGCTCACGGTGGTGAGATATTCAAAGGCAGCTGCCTTGTAACGGATAAAGTTGTTGAAGACATCCGTTCGCTTACCGATTTGGCTCCTCTGCACACACCAGGTAACCTTGCCGGTATTGCAGCCATGAGTGCTGTACTGCCCAATGTACCCCAAGCTGTAGTTTTCGACACTTCATTCCACAGTACACTTCCTCCAAAATCGTATCTCTACGGTTTGCCCTATGAATACTATGAAAAATACGGCATACGCCGCTACGGATTCCACGGCACCAGCCACCGTTTTGTAGCTGAGAAAGCTGCAAAGATGATTGGCAAGAACTGGGAAGACCTGAAGATTGTCAGCTGTCACTTGGGCAGCGGAGCAAGTATCGCCGCCATCAACTGCGGTAAATCATTTGACACCACCATGGGTATGACTCCTCTCGAAGGTTTGATTATGGGCTCACGTCCCGGTGACATCGACCCCGGTGTAATGCAATTCCTCATCGAAAAAGAGATGGAAGCCGGCAAGAGTATGAAAGAAATTGTAAAGATGCTCAACAAACAGTCGGGTTTGGTAGGTATCAGCGGCGGAAAGCAAGATATGCGAGACATCCGTGCCGGACGTGACGCCGGTGACGAACGCTGCACCTATGCCTTCGACATGTTTGCCCACAAAGTAAAACGCTACATTGGTGGCTACATGGCTGAAATGGGCGGTTGCGATATTCTGCTGTTTACCGGTGGTATCGGAGAGAACGCATGGTTTATGCGTCGCGCCATCCTTGAGGGACTCGAATGCCTGGGCATTGATGTTGACCTGGAACTCAACGACAAGATTATGGGAGAAGACTGCATTCTTTCCACCCCGAACTCGAAAGTGGCCACCGTTGTTGTCACCACCGACGAAGAATATGTTATTGCAAGCGATACCTACAAACTGGTTACCGCTTAACATCAACCATAGACATGTAAAGAAAGGGAGGCCGATTCCGTCTCCCTTTTTTAGTCCCTATCAAGAGTTATATACCTATAACCGAAATTGTTGATTTACTGCATACGATTTACATATCAAAAATTACGACACAATGAAAAGGATTATATGTTTAATGGTGCTTACGGTCATACTCGTTAGCGGCAACGACACTCTTGCCTGCACCAACTTCATGGTTACCCGCGGCGCCTCGACCGACGGAAGCACCATGATTACCTACGCCGCCGACTCGCACACGCGCTACGGACAACTGCGCTACCATCAAGGCAGAACCCACGCCGAAGGAGAAACTGTGAAATTATACAATTACGGCAACCTGAAATTCCAACTGGAGATACCCCAAGCTGCCGTAACCTACAACGTGGTGGGATTTATCAACGAACACCAGCTGGCTATAGGCGAAACCACCTGGGGAGGCATTGAACCGCTCAGCAAAGGCAATGCCAGCGGCATCGATTATGGCAACCTGATATATCTTGCCCTGCAACGTGCCAAGAATTGCCGAGAAGCCATCAAGGTGATGGCCGACCTTGTTGAGACTTACGGCTATGCCGATGGCGGAGAAAGTTTTTCGCTGTGCGACCCCAATGAGGTATGGATTTTCGAGATAACAAGCAAAGGAAGTGAAAAGGGAGCTGTATGGGTTGCCCGCCGTGTGCCCGAAGGCTATGTATGCGGACATGCCAACCAGGCACGCATCACCACATTCCCCCAAGAGTCGCCCAAATGGAAAAAAGCCAAAGGAAAAGGATATCACAAATCCATCTCGAGTCTCCATCTTGACTATATATACGAACCCGAAGTGGAATGTGTATATGCCGCCGACGTGATCAACTTTGCAAAGAAAAACGGCTGGGCATGCTATGAAGGAAACGCCAAAAAGACTGATGCCGAATTCAGCTATGCTGACACTTACAACCCATTAACATTTAGCGGACTACGAGCATGCGAGGCACGAGTATACGCCATGTTCAACCGCGTGAACGCCAACATGAAACAATACGAAGCCTTTGCCATGGGCGATGCCAAAGCTGCACGTCTTCCTCTATGGATAATTCCGGACAAAAAACTCGGAGTGCTCGATGTGATGAGCCTGATGCGCGACCATTTCGAGGGCACCCCTATGGATATGACACAAGATGTGGGAGCAGGACCATTCCATTGCCCCTACCGCTGGCGCCCGATGGACTTTGAAGTTGACGGACAAAAATATATACATGAACGTGCCATATCGACCCAACAGACCGGATTCAGTTTTGTGGCACAATGCCGCAACTGGTTGCCCAACAAAGTGGGAGGTATTCTCTGGTTTGGTGTTGACGATGCAGGTACTTCGTGCCTCACTCCTATCTATTGCAGTGTGACCGACGTGCCCGAGTGTTTCCGCGAGGGTAATGGCCATATGACCCAGTATTCGCCCACTGCGGCATTCTGGATCTTCAACCGTGTGACCAACTTCTGCTACCTGCGCTATGACTCGATGATAAAAGACCTGCAGGAGGTACAGCAACGCCTGGAATATCTCTTCCTGGAGGAGGTGAAAATGAAAAACCTTCCCTCACATCTTGAAAAAATGGACAATGAGCAGTTGACCGCATGGATCAACAGCCAGTCGCGCACCATGGCACAAACAATGATGAACGAATGGAGACAACTGGATCATTTCCTTCTGGTGAGATATATCGACGGCAACATCAAACATGTGAAAGACGGTAAAATAGAAACCACCGAGACAGGTGTAGTGAAATTCCCGGAACAGCCTAAATATCCTGATTGGTACTACCGCGCCATTGTTGACGATCACGGCAAGGTATTAAAAGCTCAATAAACCATATATCCTTACGATATGAAACGCTCTGAACAATTCTCGTTGAAGAAACGGATTAAAAGTTTCGAATATGCATTTGCCGGACTACGTGTCCTGCTGCGTGAAGAACATAATTCGTGGATACATCTGGCCGCAGCCGTTTGTGTTGGAGTAGCAGGTATTTTCTTCCACATATCGCCAATGGAATGGATTGCCGTGGTGATAGTCATCGGCATGGTGATTGCATCGGAGATAATCAATTCGTCGCTTGAGCGCACAGCTGATTTCATAAAAGCCGAACGCGATGACAGAAAACGGGACATAAAGGATCTCGGCGCCGCGGCAGTGCTGGTTTCGGCCATCACCGCAGCCATAGTCGGAATGATTGTTTTCCTGCCTAAAATCATCACATTGATTTGTGGCACACTGTGACATTGCGCACAACACCTACATGATGCCATAGTAAAGACAAGCGTTATATACATAAAGGGCAGCCCGGTTGGGCTGCCCTTTTAAAGTATTATGCATTGACACATTTCTACCAAGTGTCGTAATGAACCTTTTCGGGTTTCCATTTGTCCTTGGGTTTCTCATCACCGGCCGGAGTACCGACTGGCACAACGCTGTAGGGTACAAAATTGTCAGGAATATTCAAAGCTTTGCGGATGGGATCCATACGCTCGGCATAAGGATAGCAGGCGGTCCAACATGCGCCCAATCCATAAGCCTCAACCGCCAAGAGGAAATTCTCAGTACATGCTCCCATATCGTCACGCCAAATAGAATTGGGTGATGTAACTGCCGGGGCATCGGGGTTGTCGCGCGGGGGACGGGTAACAGTAGTGTCGGCACAGAAGATAATCACTGCTGAAGACTCCTTATACATACGCATATTGAAGTTATCTCCAAATATCTCGTCATATCGGCTTGTAT
>CALEPD010000084.1 GCA_937910265.1 uncultured Bacteroidales bacterium | reverse complement strand
GTAGCGAAGCGGCTGACACAAAGCACTTTTTGATAAACTTGCTGACTTTGTCCGTTTTGACGTTTTTTCGGTCTCCTGCACGATGCTTCATTTGTTGGCTCTCTTTTTTGGGGGCGGTTCATCGCTCGGTGCATGCTGCAGTTTTGCTCCCGTGTCGCGTTGCAGCTATGCTTGCCCGCTTTGTCTATCACTTTCGGAGTTGTCAGTCCCTCTTCTGTTATATTAGTCGCAAAAATACGAAAAAGTAACTCTCAAAGTGAAATATTTTTTTTCGGCAACCCGTCGGTGCTTTGAATGTCAGCACGAAATAACTAAACGTTGCCCTATATTATAAAACCCGGAAGTTTTTTTCTTCCGGGTTTTTGTGTGGCCCATAGGGCTTGTTGCTTCTGTAAAGGTGGCTTATGCACCGAAATCGTCGTACAATATCTTCGATTCTGGCACGCCCAGGCTGTCGAGCATGTTGACAACAGCCTTGCTCATTGGGCCGGGACCGCACATGTAGTAGTCGATATCCTCGGGGAACGGATGGTCCTTGAGGAATGTGTCGTGCATCACGGTGTGTACAAATCCCACGTCGTATTTTATGCCCGCCTCTGTTGCAATGGGGTCGGGACGGTCGAGTGCAAGATGGAATTTGAAATTCGGGAAATCCTGCTGCAGCTTCATGAAGTCGTCGAAATAGAACACTTCGTTGAATGCGCGTGCCCCGTAGAAATAATGCAGTTCGCGCTCGCTCTCGCCAAGGGTGCGGGTGATGTGCATGATTTGTGCGCGGAGCGGTGCCATGCCGGCGCCACCACCCACCCAGATGGCGGGTATATCCTTGCTTGCGGGACGGATGTGGAAATCGCCGTAGGGGCCCGACATGATTACCTTGTCGCCCGGCTTGAGCGAGAAGATGTACGACGATGCGATGCCCGGCGATACATCCATGAAACCCGAACGGTCGGCCTTGAGCGGCGGTGTGGCAATGCGCACCGTCAGCATGAATATGTCGCCCTCGGCAGGATAGTTGGCCATCGAGTAGGCACGCACGGTTGGTTCGGTGTTGCGGCACTTGAGGTCGAACATCTTCATATTCTCCCATGCAGGAAGATACTCCTCGCCGATAAGGCTGCGGTCGAAATCGGAATAGTTGATGTCGAATGCGGGTATCTTGATCTGAGCATACGAACCCGGCTCGAAATCCATCGACGCACCTTGGGGAAGACGCACTTTGAACTCTTTGATAAACGTCGCAACATTGCTGTTCGAGATAACCTCGCACTCATATTCCTTGATGCTCAGAACCGATGCGGGTACCTCAATCTTCATGTCCTCACGCACCTTCACCTGGCAGGCCAGACGCCAGTTGTCTTTTATTTGCTTGCGGGTGAAGAATCCCTCTTCGGTCGGGAGGATGGTTCCGCCACCTTCGGTTACACGGCATTTGCATTGGCCGCACGAACCCTTACCGCCGCATGCCGACGGTAGATATACACCGTGCTCGGCAAGTGTCGAGATAAGGCTGCTGCCGGTGTGTACCTGAAGCTCCTTGTCGTTGTTGATGGTGATGTTAACGTCGCCCTGGGGCACCAGTTTGTTGCGAATCCACAGTAGTAGCACTACCAACAGTAGCATTACTACCAAAAATACTATTAATGCTGATAAAATTACTGTATAAATCATATCTTAATACCCATAAATGACATGAATGCCAAACCCATTAATCCAGTTATAATAAAAGTGATACCAACTCCGCGCAATGCCGGAGGTATGTGTGAGTAGCGCATTTTCTCGCGGATGGCTGCTATGGTTACAATGGCAATAAACCAGCCAATGCCACTGCCCAGCGAAAAGCCCATGATTTCGCCCATGTTCGAGTAGCCTCTCTCCTGCATGAACAGCGATCCGCCCATAACGGCGCAGTTTACTGCAATCAACGGCAGGAAGATGCCAAGCGAATTGTAGAGCGCAGGGGAGATCTTCTCGATAACCATCTCAAGTATCTGTACAATGGCCGCAATAACGGCAATGAACATAATCAGCGACAGAAACGACAAGTCAACATCGGCCATCGCGTCGCTAATCCATACCATGGCGCCAGGGGCTAACAGATATTTGTTTATCAGGTAGTTGATTGGTACGGTCACAACCAGCACGAAGGTCACGGCGATACCCAATCCAGCCGAGGTTTTAACGGTCTTCGATACTGCAAGGAACGAGCACATTCCTAAAAAGAACGAGAAAACCATATTGTCGATGAAAATCGACTTTACAAATATACTAAAAAATTCTTGCATTTACTTTTCCTCCAATTCTTTGTTTTTTGTACGTTGAATCCAGATGATGATTCCCACCAGGATAAGCGCCATCGGCGGCATGATCATCAAGCCGTTGTTTACATATCCCATTTCGTAGAGTCCCAGTTTCTCGATAACAGGGTAGCCCCATACGGTGCCGCTGCCAAACAGCTCTCTGACAAATCCCAGGGCGATAAGTATCACGCTATATCCCAAACCGTTGCCAATGCCGTCGATTATCGATGGCAGGGGAGGGTTGCTCATGGCAAATGCCTCGAGACGTCCCATCACAATGCAGTTGGTGATAATCAGGCCTACAAATACCGACAACTGTTTGCTCACATCGTAGAAGAATGCTTTGAGCACTTGGTCGACAACGATAACAAGCAACGACACAACAACAAGCTGCACAATTATACGGATGCGCGGCGGTATGGTGTTGCGCAGAAGTGATATTACCAGATTGGCAAGAACCACTACCGCTATCACCGACACCGACATGAAGAATGCCGGCTTGAGCTGAGCTGTAACCGCCAGGCACGAGCAGATGCCTAATACCTGTACCGTTACCGGGTTCTGTTTGTTAAATGGCAGGGTGAGTAAATTCCATTTCTTGTTACTCATTGCAATCCTCCTTTCCTAATGATGATTCAATGTATGTTTTATATTTCTCAAGACCGTCGGCAATCATCTGGTTGATTCCGTCGCTGGTGAGCGTTCCGCCTGTAATGGCGTCAACTTCGTAGGGTGAGTTCTGGTCGGCTTGTTTCATCAGCACGATGGGAACAATTTGGTTCTCTTTGATGATCTTCTTGCCGATAAACTGCTCGGCGAAGGCGGGGGTTGCGAGTTCGCCGCCAAGTCCCGGCGTTTCGCCTTTGTGGTCGAACACTGCTCCGGTTACACTGAAGTTGGTGTCGAATGCCATGTATCCCCAGATGGGGCCCCACAAACCCACTCCGCTGAACGGCAGCACGCAGCCGCCCTCATACAGATATACCATGTCGCCGTTGGCGAGGGTTTCTTCGGTAATGAGTTCTTTGTATAGCGACTCGGCTTCTTTGGCCGTTGCCACGTTGCCCGATGCTTCCAGTATCATCTGGTAAGTCTCAATGCGCTGGTTCTTTTTCTGAAGGGGTTGTAGCTTGACTGCCATAAATGACAGGAACACGGCAACCATAGCCACTAAAATGGCTGAATAAATGATGATATATGTGTTTGTGAACGTTTTCATTTCGGTTGTGCTATTCGTTTGTTACGTTTTTTAATGTTCTGTGCTACCACGCAATGGTCAATCAGAGGCGCGAAGCAGTTCATCAGCAATATGGCCAGCATCATGCCTTCCGGGTATGCGGGATTGAGCACGCGCAGCAATACTGCGAAAGCTCCAATCAGCAAACCGTAAATCCATTTGCCGGTGCGGGTCTGCGCCGAGGTCACGGGGTCGGTTGCCATGAATACGGCTCCGAACATGAATCCGCCGATAACATAGTGGTAATAGAAGGGAAGTTCCATGTAGGCGTTGCCTCCGATGAGGTTGAAAAGTCCACCCATGAGACCGCCGCCGATAAATACGGCGAGCATGATTCTCCACGATGCGATGCCCGAGCCGAGCAGTATGATGGCTCCGAGCAGAATGGCTATCACTGACGTCTCGCAGGTCGAGCCTGCCACGGTTCCCACAATCAGGTCGGTGAGCGATGCTGTGGGCATTGCCGCTCCGGTCATCAGTTCGCCGAGTGGAGTTGCACAAGTAATGGCGTCGCTTCCCCACCAATCGCTGGCTACCCATACATTGTCGCCCGACATGGCTGTGGGGTATGCGAAGAAGAGGAATGCGCGGGCCACAAGTGCGGGGTTGAGAAAATTCATACCGCTTCCGCCAAACACCTCTTTGCCAATGATTACGGCAAAGGCAACGGCAATGGCCAACTGCCACAGCGGTGTTGTAACAGGCACAATCATGGGAATGATAAGTCCCGATACAAGGAAACCCTCGTTGATGGCGTGGTGGCGTATCTGGGCAAAGGCAAACTCAATCGAAAGTCCCACAATGTACGACACTGCGATCAAGGGGAGCATGCGTACCAATCCGAAGAGGAAACAGTCCCAAATGTTTGACACAACGCTGGCACCTTCGTTCCAAAGGCCTGTCTGGTATCCAATGTTGAACATACCGAACAACAATGCTGGTATCAAGGCAAACACCACGGTAATCATCGCTCTCTTCATGTCGATGGCATCGCGTATGTGTGCACCTTTGCGGGTGGTTTCGTTGGGGGTGAAGGCGAAGGTTTCAAATCCTTCAAAAGTGCTTTGCAGCCATGCCCATTTGCCGCCTTCTACAAAGTTGGGCTTGATTTTGTCTATAAATTGTCTCAGTTTCTTCACGATTCCCTCCTTATTTTTTCTAATGCCTCACGGATAATGTATTGTATTTCTGTTTTTGAAGGGTCGATGAACTCGCAAAGAGCGAAATCTTCGGGTTCAACTTCATATATGCCCAGATTCTCCATCAGCTCAATGTCGCCGATGATGGCGGCCTTGATGAGATGTACCGGATGGATGTCGAACGGGAATACATCTTCATACTGTTCGGAGAATATGAACGGACGGTTCTCTCCGTGCATATTGGTGTCGATGGTATAGGTGCATCCTTTGGACGGGGTGGCACTGGCTTTCTTTTTGCAGAATCCCGACAGGAAAGTGCGCCAGAAGCTGTATTTCTTGAATCCCGGGAGCAACCATCCCATAAAGTCGTAGTAGTCGCCTTCGCCGAGCATGCAGCACATGTTGTCGTATGCGCCGAGAAATCCGTCGGCTTGAATCTGTGTGCCGGTCAGCGGATTGCCGCTGATGATGCGGCAGTGGGCGTCGTTCGGCAGCTGTTCGGCGCAGATGCCTTGCATCGAGGCTCCTGCCAATACTTGATAGTATTGGGGCGTTGAGGCTTCAGGTCCGCCTACTGCTATGATGCGTGTGGGCAGGTATTCGCCGGTGAGCATCAAATGGCCGATAGTGGCTACATCCTGCAACTGGATGGTCCA
>CALEPD010000083.1 GCA_937910265.1 uncultured Bacteroidales bacterium | reverse complement strand
AATTTTGTCCCGCACTTTGCGCATTAAAGGCATACTCTCGGATAGTCTCATCCCTGCATTCCCTAAGAATCATTTCATTCATCCCGAGTACAGCATTAATCGGTGTACGAATCTCATGGGACATATTTGCAAGGAATCTGCTCTTGGCTTCGTTTGCGTTATCCGCAATCTCTTTTTGTTTTTCTTTATCACTTTTAGTGAAGACAATGCATAGGGGGATTCCGTTCTCTCCAAGAAAATTGATGAATTCCAGGTCAATCTTTTGAGGCGGTATCCTTGAGTCAACCAATACAAACACGCACACCAGTTGCTTTCGGTTGAGCATGTATCCGGAGATCATCTTCTGCCATTGCTCGCGTGCGGTTTTCGATATGCGGGCATATCCGTATCCCGGTAGGTCTACCAAATGCCAGTCCCCGTTTACAAGAAAATGGTTTATCAGTTGTGTCTTACCAGGTTTCGAACTGGTTTTTGCCAGTCCGTTAACCCCAGTCAGCATGTTTATCAATGACGATTTTCCGACATTGCTTCTGCCGATGAATGCATATTCGGGCAATGGCGAGTCGGGACATTTGTTGTAGTTGCTGTTGCTGGTGACAAATGTGGCGGATTTTATTTGCATATATGCTGACTTTATTTTTGTTTCTGTTTCTGTTTGATTTTGGCTTTGAGTTCTTTCGTTTGCGCTTTGAGTTTTTTTGTCTCTTCCTTCAGCGCCTTCAGTTGCATCAGTTCGGCCTCTTCTTCTGGCGAGGACGACCTCCACCAGGGAAGTCGTTTGAGGTCTATCTTGAACAGTTTGCGGCGGTCGAACTTTCGGTTCTTCTCCTCATACGACTCCAGGTATCGCGCACGCTTGTCGGGATGCAGGTCGTTGAGGTTTATCATGATGCCGGTTTCGTCAGCATTGCCGAATTCGTGGTTCATGGAGGTCCCGAAGCATCGCATGGTATCTGTGAGTTTCATGTACGCACTAATCAGTGGCGGAACAGCGCTTCCGAGCTCACTGACTGCTCTTTTCAGTATTTGGTAGTCTTCCTTGTAGTTGCGCCCGTTGAACAATTTGTTGAGATAGTTGTAGTCGTCGTCAATGTAAAGGGGGGCTAATGGCCACATCAAGCCTTCCGGGTCAGGGAAGTGTTTTTTGTAGAAATACAATATCAGATTTTTCGCCTTGCGGTTCATTTGTGGGTACATTGTTATTTTGCCGAAGAAGTACCTTGTCTCCGGCAGTTCGAGAGCAATGCTGCCCAGTCCATCCCATAAGTTGTCAAGTGAATACATTCCTTTGCGGAAATCGTTTGTGGGTTGGAACATCGGCTGGACAAATGCTCTGCCCAACTCCACGGTATAGGGCAGGTAGTTGTTTATAAACTCCTCGCTGAAATGAAATTCCGTGGCCGAGGGTGTGAATATCGAGCCGTCTGCCTTTTGCATGGCGTTGCTTCCGTGTATGAAGCGGTATCCACCCACAATTTCCTCATCCTCAGGACTCCATACAAATATTTGCTTCATGCAGTAAGGCTCTGGAAGGGTGTCAAATATGTCGATGTCTGTTGCGTTTCCAGTTCCGCCGCCCTCCGCCAGAAAACTTATTTCGCGGAGTCGGCCTATCTCTTGCATGATATTAGGCGAAAGGTGTGCTGTAGTTATGTATATTTCCTTGTCTCCGAAGTTGGTTTTGCGGAGAAAGTTCTTGTTTTTTAGCTCCGATTTGATTAAATCTTTATCTACTGGAGGAATTACGTAACTAGGGTATTCTGTATTATTATTATTATTATTCATGTGTTGGGTTGAATGCGGCTGAAGGGTTGTTCGCAAGGGCGTATGTGTGCTCTCTGAGCAATGCTGCCCATTGCTTGGGATTGTGTGTTTTGTCAAAAGTCGAGTAGGGGATAGGCTTGCCTATGGTGAGTTTTATGGTCTTATGTCGTTGAGCGAACATCTCGCCAGGCAACAGGGCCATCTCAAAATTGAATTTTATGCCTAGTCTTTTCCGTAGGTTCGCAATGGTATAGAATCGGCTGCGGTTTTGTGCGTTGATGTGTATCGGTATAATGTCTCGCTGATGCTTGATTGCCTTTTTTATTACGGTCGGTTTCCATTCCAAGTCTTTTATTTCACGCGACTTGTTTCGGCGAGAACAAAGACCAGCCGGAAAGTATAGCAATGTGTTCTCTTCTGCAAATGCGTTGTCGAGAAGTTCTGCGTTGGTGTTGCTTTTGTGTACCTTGTCTATCGGGATGAAAGTCTCTTTCAGGCCCGGCAGGTACATTAGAAAGTCATTTACCGGAAATTTGATGTCTCGGCGTATGCTGCCGATCGCGCTTATAAGGGCCACGCCGTCGGGGCCTCCAAGCGGATGGTTGCTGCACACTATGGGGCGTCCGTCGCAGGGTAGGTTTTCACGTCCTACAATCTCAATATTCAGTTGCAAATCTTCTTGAACAAATGCATTGGCAAAATCCACTCCAAATTTATCCCTGAATCGGTATATGGTCGAGTTGATTTCTGCTACATGCAACAGCCGGTTCATGAGCGACACGAGAAAATTTGGAATCCGTATGCCCTTGCTTGCCAGAATCTTTTTGAAGTCTATGTAATTTTGTGAAATCTCACAATTTGACGTTTTTTTCTCTTCGGACATTGATGGAATCAATTTAAAGATATTCTGCAAAAGTACATTTTTTTGTCGAATTGGACAAAATATTATGTTTAAATATATTATTCTATACATCTAAAATGTGCTGCCCGAAAGATGAGTAATCATTGTTTGGCACGATGGGCAAATTGCTGTGTAGCCATAGAAATACTCCGATTTTTTGAGACTTCAATGCGATTTTTTTTTCTGCCCGATTGTTGTCTTTTTGAAGTTTCGAAAATATATCCAAGAATAGTCTTTACCCGTTCCATAAATGGCAAAATGAGACTCTCCCTCCCCCTGTTTCTATCGTTTTTGTGTTCGTTTTGGTATCTGTCTATTGAAATAAAATGTGTATTTTTGCAATAGTAATTGTTCTGAATTACTTGGAATATGACAGGTAAAAGCCTTGATGCAGACTTGTTTGCGGTCTGCCTATGGGCAAATATCAGGAAAAAAGAACCACCTAATACTAAAGTGTAATACAATGAAAAAGTTTTTTTACATGATTATTGCCACCGCATTGTTTAGTGCGTGTGTAGGCAGAAATGCCGAAGTAACCAACAGCATGGTCTATCGCGATTTGGGAAACACCGGAATCTCGGTTGGCGAAATAGGTTTGGGGTGCAGCGCATTTTCCGAAATGGATAGCGCACAATCGCGTGCCTTCATGGATGTCGCTATCGACAGTGGTATCAATTATATCGATATTTATGATGCAACTCCCAAAGTGCGCAGCAATATCGGTCATGCACTTGAGGGCAGACGAGACAAAATGGTCATACAAGGCCATATAGGTTGTTATTGGAACGGCGGCCAGTATGCCCAAACACGCGATGTCGAGCTCGCAAAGCAAGGTTTCGAGGATCTGCTTCAACGCCTCCAGACCGACTATATCGAAGTTGGTATGATTCACATTGTCGATAACCCCGACCAATGGGACAGCCTCGCCAATTCCCCTTTCATGAATTATGTGAAACAGCTTAAAGAACAAGGGAAAATTAAACATATCGGTCTTAGTAGCCACAATTCCGCTGCAGCGCTCAAGGCTGTCAAAAGTGGCCTGATCGAAGTCCTTATGTTTAGTGTCAATCCCGTATTCGACCGTCTTCCCGTCGAAGTGAGTGCATGGGATCCTGATGTAAAGTCTCACATGAAACCTGGTATCGATCCCGTGAGAGTCGAACTGTACGACTACTGTGCTCAGCATAACATCGGTGTAACTGTGATGAAAGCTTTCGGCAGCGGCGGAGGTATGCTCCTCGATGCCAACCGTTCTGCTTTGGGCCAAGCCCTTACAGTCGAACAATGCCTTGCTTACTGTCTTGCCAAGCCCTCCGTCTCCACCGTTGTGTGTGGTGCCAAAAATGTAGACGAGTTGCTGGCCGACCTCCGCTATTTGCATGCAACCGAACAACAAAAGGATTATTATTCGGTTTTGAGCGCCGGTAATACAGGCAATGCCGGTAGTGCCGAAGGCGATTGTACATATTGCAACCATTGTCTTCCTTGCCCCCAAGGCATCGATATCGCCAAGGTAAATGCATTGCTCGATAAAGTGCACGAGGAAGGTTCCGTATCTCCCGAATTGCAGCAGGAATACGACAATCTCGGGCATCACGCAGGCGAATGCACCGAGTGCGGATCCTGCGAGCCGCGATGCCCCTTCGGAGTTTCTATCCGCGAGCGAATGAGCGAGGCGGAAAAGACATTCGGAAAATAAAGCAATACAATGTATTGCATATGATTTTGGTAAAAATGCAGAAATTGTATCAAAAATAAGCCGAAAATGTGAGTATGAGTGGGGTGTATTTTAATAAAAAAGCATCCACCGGTATTTGTGAGTTTCTCTTTGTTTTGTGTAATATGTTGAAATACAATGTGTGATTGTTGTTTTTGATATTTTTTTGAAAAAATATTACCCATGTCAAAAATTATTAGTAATTTTGCACCGCTTTTGGAAGCCTATTAATGGGATTGTGATGCTCCTTCCGATTGGTGGTTTTCTATGCGAATTATTAATCGAATACATTATAAAAGTTATGGCTAAGAAAAATAAAGACGCAAGAGTTCAGGTAATTTTGGAGTGCACTGAGCAAAAGACTAGTGGCGTTCCCGGCATGTCCCGCTACGTGACTATGAAAAACAAAAAGAACACCCCAGAGCGTTTGGAGTTGAAAAAATACAACCCATTCCTCAAAAAAGTAACTGTTCATAAAGAAATCAAGTAAAGATAGGAGAATAGAATATGGCAAAAAAAGTAGTTGCAACCCTTAAAACTGGTACCGGTAAAAGTTATGCTAAAGTAATTCGTATGGTTCGTTCTCCGAAAACCAACGCTTATACTTTTAAGGAAGAAGTTATCCTGGCAGAAGAGGTTCAGGAATATTTAAAGAAGAAATAAATATTTTGATTGTTATAATTAGGAATGCCCCACAACATATTTGTGGGGTATTCTTTTTTTATGTGCATAAACTGTCATCTCTTGTCCACTTCTTGATGTGGCCTTTTGTTAATTGTCCATAGGCTAACTGCAATCGTCACTCCGTTCTGATATTGGCCAGGCGATGATACTTCGGTTGGGGTACTATTGACCTACGGGCTCATTGAGGTTTTCCTCTTCTTGTCCTCCATTTTCCGATGCGTCACCCCAATGCCACCAGAGTCGTAATGCTGACACCAACTTTAATCTGCATCATAATCAAATTGTAAGTCTTTCCATCATTTTTTTTTCGTATATTCGCAAGTTGGTTTAATTACTTTTATCGAATACAAACAATTGTCTATAAATAAGTAAAGTTATTTGAGTATGAGCTATAAAGAGTACAAGCAACTTGATTTAACAAAGATTTCAGAAGATGTCCGTTCCTATTGGGAGAAAAACCATATTTTTGAAAAGGGTCAGCAACTATCCGAGGGACGTCCTTCCTTCGTGTTCTACGATGGTCCTCCGTCAGCCAATGGAAAACCTGGCATCCATCATGTTATGGCTCGTACCATCAAGGACGTGTTCTGCCGATACAAATTCCAAAAAGGCTATTCGGTCGACCGTAAGGCAGGTTGGGATACCCATGGCTTGCCGGTCGAGCTCGGAGTCGAAAAGCAGTTGGGTATTACAAAAGAGGATATCGGTACCAAGATTACCGTCGATGAGTATAATCAGGCTTGCCGTACAGAGGTTTTGAAATACAAGGATTTGTGGGACGAACTCACCAAGCAAATGGGTTATTGGGTCGACCTCGAGCATCCGTACATTACATTCGAAAACGAGTATATCGAAACATTGTGGTTCCTTCTGAAGAAAATGTACGACGACGGCTATCTCTATAAAGGCTATACAATTCAGCCGTTTTCTCCGGCTGCGGGAACCGGCCTCAGTAGTCATGAGTTGAACCTCCCCGGCTGTTACCGTGATGTGAAAGATACCACTTGTGTGGCATTGTTCCGCATCGAAAACGCATCCGTATCTCAATTGTTCGAGGCCTTCGGCGCTCAACCCAACAATATTCCGGTTTACGCCTCAGCATGGACCACCACCCCATGGACACTGCCCTCAAATACGGCATTGTGCGTGGGTCCCAACATCGATTATGTTCTTGTCGATACCGTTAACCCCTATTCCGAAGAACCCATCCGTATGGTTGTGGCTAAGCCTCTGATCGCTTCGCTCTTTAAAGAAGAACCCGAAGTGCTTGGCGAATGTAAGGGCCGTCAGTTGGAGGGCATCCGCTATCAGCAACTTATTCCGTGGGTGAAGCCTACTGGCAATGACGCTTTCCGCATCATCCTGGGCGATTATGTTACCACAGAAGATGGTACAGGTATTGTTCACATTGCGCCCACTTTCGGTGCCGACGACGCCCGCGTTGCACTCAAGGCTGGCATTGGCAGCCTGCTGCTTTTCGACCGCGACGGCAAACAGCAGCCAATGGTCGACCGCTCAGGTAAGTTTTGGGCAATCGACGAATTGGATCCGGCGTGGGTTGAGCAAAATGTCAATGTCGAACTCTATGGCCAATACACAGGCAAGTATGTGAAAAACGCATACGATGAAACCAAAACCGAAAAAGACCTTACTCTCGATATCGAAATTGTAGTCATGCTCAAAGGTGAGGGCAAGCTCTTCAAAAGCGAAAAACATGAGCACAGCTATCCCCACTGCTGGCGTACCGACAAGCCGGTCCTCTATTATCCCCTCGACAGCTGGTTTATCCGCACCACCGCTGTAAAAGACCGTCTTATCGAACTCAATAAGACCATCAATTGGAAACCCGAGGCCACAGGTACCGGACGCTTTGGCAACTGGCTCGAAAACATTGTCGACTGGAACCTCAGCCGTAGCCGTTATTGGGGCACCCCGTTGCCAATCTGGCGCACTGAAGACGGTAAAGAGGAAATCTGCATCGGATCGGTCAAACAGCTCCGCGACGAAATAAACAAATCGGTTGAAGCCGGCTTTATGTCGTCCAATCCTTACGCCGGAGACGATTACAAATCGTTCGACCTCCATCGCCCCTATATCGATAATGTGATACTGGCGTCTCCTTCAGGAAAGAAAATGATGCGCGAGACCGACCTTATCGATGTGTGGTTCGACAGCGGTGCCATGCCCTATGCTCAGATCCATTACATGGGCGAACCCTTGGCAGACAATCAGTTCCCGGCCGATTTCATCGCCGAAGGTGTCGACCAAACACGTGGCTGGTTCTATACACTTCACGCCATCGCCACCATGTGCTTCGATAGCGTGGCTTTCCGCAATGTGGTAAGCAATGGTTTGGTGCTCGATAAAAATGGCAACAAGATGTCCAAACGTCTCGGTAATGGTGTCGATCCGTTCGAAACGTTGTCTAAATACGGCCCCGATGCAACCCGTTGGTACATGATAACCAACAGCCAACCATGGGATAACCTTAAGTTCGATGTTGAGGGTGTCGACGAGGTTCGCCGCAAATTGTTTGGTACATTGTATAACACCTACAGTTTCTTCGCTCTCTATGCCAATATCGATGCATTCGACTATTCCACCCCCGATATCCCCATCGCTCAACGTCCCGAAATCGACCGTTGGATTCTCAGTGAATTGAACACGCTGATAAAAACTGTCGACGAGTCGTTGGCCGATTACGAACCCACCAAGGCAGGCCGTGCCATCCAAGAGTTTGTCGATGCTTGTCTGAGTAACTGGTATGTAAGACTCTGTCGCCGCCGTTTCTGGAAAGGCGAGATGACCGATGATAAAGTCTCTGCTTATCAGACGCTCTATACTTGCCTTGAGGTTCTTGCTCGTTTGATGTCGCCCATTGCTCCCTTCTTCAGCGAGCAACTTTTTGCCGACCTCAACAATGCTACCCATCGTTACGATGTCGAGTCTGTCCATTATCTCGATTTTCCACAGGTGCAACACGATGTCATCGACAAGGCTCTCGAGCACCGTATGCGCCTTGCCCAGCAGATTTGCTCAATGGGTCTTTCCCTCCGCAAAAAGAGCAATTTGCGTGTTCGTCAGCCGCTGGCCAAGATTATGCTCCCAGTATCCGATCCCGAATTCCAACAGCAGGTTGAACGTGTTTCCAATCTCATCTGTTCTGAACTGAATGTCAAAACGATTGAGTATCTGTCGCAGGATAATAACATCCTTGTAAAACGCATCAAGCCCAACTTCAAGACGCTGGGTCCGCGTTACGGCAAAATCATGAAAGCCATCAATGCTGTCATAGTCGCTTGGGACCAATCGCAGATAGCTGAACTCGAGCGTCAGGGCCGATGCGAGATGATTGTCGAAGGTCAAACTGTCGAAATTCTTCTTTCCGACGTCGAAATCGCCACCCAGGATATTCCCGGTTGGGTAGTCGCCAACGAGGGAAACCTCACTGTGGCTCTCGATGTGACACTTACCGAACAATTGAAATCCGAAGGCATCGCCCGCGAATTTGTCAATCGTATTCAGAACATCCGTAAGGAAGGCTTC
>CALEPD010000082.1 GCA_937910265.1 uncultured Bacteroidales bacterium | reverse complement strand
GAGCGCAACCTTTCCTGTTCCCTGTGCTGCTCCGCCTCGAAGGCACTTCTGTCCATCATCCATTTCTTGGCCATAACCGCAGCTGCCGATGCATCGGTTTCGTTTACTTTGAGAGCATTTACCAACAAGACCATGGATTCCCTAATACATGAGGCTGACGCGGTAGCTGCTGAAGTATCAGAGAAATACGGACTCACTTTGTCTGTCTCCCGATGCGATTCTTTTAGGGCAACCGAAAACACTCCGGAAATAGTGGCTCAAGTGGAACAGTCATTGGCTTTACGTAATGCTTCTGTATTGGTTGAAAGTAAACCTTTCCGATGGTCGGAGGACTTCTCCAACTATCTGGCATTTTATCCCGGTTGTTTTATGGGTATAGGAGCTGGTGTGGATCACCCTGAGCTTCATCACCCTGATTTCCATTTTCCTGATGCAATTATTGATAAGGCTGTTGCATTGTTTACAACAATCATCGAAATGTAATTCGGTCATGTCAGATGATGAAAATCCCCGTCTGCAGTTTGTTTTGTACAGGTGGGGATTTTATTGTGATTCTGATTGATGTTTTCTAAACAAAAAGTCGCTGGGTTAGAAACCCATACCGAACATAATCCAGAATTTGCTTTCGAGTTTTTTCCATGCCTCAATTGTTTCAACATAAACCTTGGATGTGTATTTGTTTACAATTTCAGTCGGAGTCAATTCAGCTTCGTTGATGGCAGTTTCAATGCTTGACAATCCATCAATAGCGTTTTCTTCATGTTTTAAAATCTCTTTTGTCATCATATCTTTGGTGCGTTGCCATGCTACTGTTGCCAGTTTGTTGGCACGACGGTATTGCCAAAGAATGCAGTCTTCAATATACTGTTTTTGACCACAGATGTTGAATGCTTCAGGGAGTACGGTGGTTCCGCTGAAAATGGGAATGCGTGGGCTTTGTCCGGGATTGTCAACCGACATCCAGCAGATTCCGCCGAATTCATCAGGCAACCAATCACGCAATTGTGTTACATGGCTGTATGAACACCATGCCACACTTACAGTACGTTTGAAATCGATTGTACCAGGAGCCAAGTAGTTGAGGGTTTTTTGCATATTGCTTCCCAACCAGGGGTTGGCTATGGGACTTATAATAGTGTCGTTTCGCTGTGATCCGTCTTTGTTTTTGCTTGTTTTGACAAACTTAACATTTTTGCACATGTCCATATCGGTTCCTTCGTATGTGCTGCGCAAAAGTTCCATCACCTGTCTGACATCAACGTTTTCATCTGGTTTTACGCTGAATGGCAATTCGGGCATCTCTTGGGTCAATTTCAAAGAGGGTGCAAGTGCATTGAGTATAAAGTATTCACGTTCACGGTAGTTTTTGCCGTTTGCATAACTGCAATTAAAGACTTTCCAGAAAACCAATTCTTCTTTGCCATCCCATAAACCGTGTTTCAGTGCAACCTCTTCAATATTGTCCGAGCACATGAAGTAGTCCTTGTTATCGCGTTGTAATTTGCCAATACGGGGGATGTTGGCGCTTACTCCTACATGGTCGTCAGGTATGCGCTGGGCAGCCCATACACCACCAATTTTATCTTTTCCTTCGCCCAATATTTCCATTTGCCAAACCTCTTTTTTGTCAGCAATGGTAAGGCATTCGCCTCCGTCTCCATATCCGTATTCTTTAATCAGTTCGCCAATCAGTTTTATTGCATCACGGGCATTGTCGCAGCGCATGAGTGCAACACGTTGGAGCTCTTCGACATTGAACATGCCTTTGGGATTGGTCAAAGTGTCGGGTCCTCCGAATGTGGTTTCACCAATAGCCAATTGTTTCTCGTTCAGACTGGGGTAGGCTGTATTGAGATAAGCATAGGTTTCTTTGGCTTGAGGAATCTCACCTGCAAGAACCAATCCTGTTGTATCGCCTTTGTATCGGGTGTGCATGGTGCCTTTGTAAACTTTATGCTTTGCATTGGCATCGTGAACTGCTGCTGGTTCAACAGTCATCCATGTGCGGTAACGACCGTCGCAAGTATGTGAGGTGATAACGCTTCCATCAGTTGAGGCCTTTTTGCCCACCATTATGCTGGTGCATGACTGACCAACATATTCTGCTGGCAAATCTTGGGCTGTGGCCATAAATGTCATGGCCAGCGATAAGAGTAAAATTGTTTTCTTCATAGTTATTGTAGCTGTTTTTATAAGTTAACTTTTCCCGCAGTTTTACCAGTACTTCCGCTTTCGCTGCCACTGCCAGTATTGCTGTTGCCTGTGTTTTTCTCGAGTTTGATGTAGCTGGGAGCGGGAATGACCATTGTGCCTACACTGATGGACGGTTTGATGCGTAAAGCAATCTTCGATGATGTTCCATCGTTACTGAAGCTGCTGACGAAATTCTTCAACGACTCTATACCACCTTGCGAGAAGAATGTGTACACATCAGTGTTCACTGCCAAGGGAATGGTGGTGGTTGAGTTGGCGTTGACATTGTATGATGAATTATTGATGCCGTTGGCAAACTGAGTGCCGTCAATGTCGAGAATCCAATCCATTGCCGTGAGAAGCGCCTGTTGCGCTGTGGGATTTTTCACATTGATATTGACATTCATGCTCAAGGGCACTTGTTTGTTTTTCAATGCCGCTGCAAGTAGTATCACATCTCCTGCTTTGATATTGCCATTCGATATGTTTTTTAAGTTAACTCCGGCAATCGACACGTTGGTTACATCTTTAAGGGTGTATTCGCAATTGGCCAAATTGGCAACGCCTTGCAATTGCTCGGCAATCGACTTGAATACTTCACATGATGAGAATAAAATACACATGGAAAGTGTAGCTGCAAGAATAATTTTTTTCATAGTGGTTGAATTATTTATTGTTATATTATGATTACTTGTTATTGATTTTGTTCAATTGATTGCAAATGTACGTTTTTTTTCAATATTGCAGTTCGGTGTATATGGTAATCTGTTCTGTGTTGTTGTTCATTTGGTCATCATCGACGCAATTTCTTCAAGGTATCGTTTGTCGGTAGCGTCGAATGTGGCATGTTTCTCGCTGTCTATGTCCAACACTGCTACAACAATTCCATTGCGTACCAAAGGCACTACAATTTCGCTTTTCGATTCGCTGCTGCAGGCTATATGTCCGGGAAATTGTTCAACATCATCAACTACAATGGTTTCGCATCTTTCCCATGCTTTTCCGCATACGCCTTTGCCAAATCCTATATGTATACATGCTCCCGGACCTTGAAAAGGGCCAAGCAGTAATTCGTTGTTCTCCACCCGATAGAATCCTGTCCACCAGAATCCGAATGTTCGGTGTATCAAGGCTGCAACATTGGCCATGTTGGCAATCATGTCATGCTCGCCTTCAATTATGGACTCCACTTGTTTTACAAGCAATTTGTATTGGATCTCTTTTGTGGACATGAGGTATGATTTTATTGTATAATGTTATTGTAAGCGGTTTTATTCAGGCAAGCCAAGTAGGGTGGAGGAGACTGTGCAGGAGAATGGATTGCGCATTGCTTTATTTTGTATTCGTTTCAGCATGGTGCAGTTCAATGCGGAACACCGAACCTTGTCCAATTATTGAGTATTTCAGGAATATGCGGCCGCCATGATATTCCTCGATAATCCTCTTGGCCAGCGAAAGACCTAAACCCCAGCCTCTCTGCTTTGTGGTGTAGCCTGATTCAAATATTTTTTTCTGAATAGAGTAGGGGATACCTTTTCCAGTGTCTCCGATGTCGATATATATATGCTTTGCGTCTTGTGACGCAATAATGGTTATTGTACCTGAACCATTCATGGCATCGATGGCATTCTTGCATAAATTCTCAATAACCCATTCGAATAAATAGTTGTTGATCGGGAGCATGAGTGGCTCATCGGGTGTATTGACTACAAATTTCACCTTCTTTGAGGTTCGGCTCTGTAAATATTGTACAGTTTGATTGATGATGTTGTTCAAATCGCATGGCTTGAGTTCGGGATTTGAACCTATTTTCGAGAATCTGTGGGTGATGGTTTCCAGACGGTCCAGGTCTTTTTTAATCTCAACCGTATATTCTTCGTTCAAAGTCTTGTCTTGAAGGTACTCCGTCCATGCTATTAGAGATGATATCGGGGTACCCAATTGATGGGCAGTCTCTTTCGCCAATCCTACCCAAACTTTGTTTTGCTCCATGGTGCGGGCTGTGCGGAACAAATTGTACGATATGAGAATTAGTATTATGGCTATGAATAAATAGGCAAGAGGCACCCATCCCAGCATCTTAAGTAGAGGAGTTTTCTCATAAAAAATGTATGCTCTGCAGTTGTTGGGTATTCGTATCTCAATGGGTGGATTCTCCTCCTCCATTTCACACAATTTATTGGACAATCGTTCGGGCGAATTGAATTCCCTTTCATTTATGTTGCCGCTTCCCAGCACATGGCCTTGCAGACTGTCAACAATAATGACGGGTACGTTAACTGAATTTTGAGTGATTTCGGTAAGAAAGGTCTCGTTTAATTCGTCCAGCACTGAACGCAGTTCAGTGTATATGTATGACTCTTTATAGAATAAAATGAAATTCATGCCCCATATTTTGTATGGTATGGGTTCTATTTGCGAAAATTCCTCCAACAACGCACCGCTTAACACTTTAACACTGTCGGGTATCTCTACATTGTTGAATGATGTTATATTCAGATTCTCGTCTGTAATGATGACGGGTATGGTGTGGTTGTTCGATATGATTTCAAGTCCCATCTCCAAATTGGTGCCGTTTATTAAAGTTTTTTGAGCCTTCACATACAGCTCCATCTTGCGTTGCTCTTCTGCTTCAACCGCTTTGAAAAAGTCCTCTGTGTATTGGACCAATTGCCCCTTTTGACTAATGGCTGATGCCCATAATTTCACCTTTTCCTGTTCTGAAATGCGAATCTGTCTTGCAGTCTGATTGATGAGAATCAAGGCTCCAATTGCCAAAAGTACGGATACCGCCAATACTACAAATTTAATCTTTTTCATTGCTCAATTTTTATTGATTCTGCTGGTCGTATTTTCGATATGTATGAAACAGGTATGAGTAGTGCAAGAAGACAAATGATGAGGGCGCCAATACTAATGATTATAAATGTGTTGGGATTCAAGTCTATTGGCACAAAGTCCATCGAGTAACTGGCACTGTCTAATTTCACAATATGAAATTGCTTCTGAATAATGCACAGCACCAGTGCTATCAAGTCTCCCCACACAATTCCTTTTGTTATAATCTGGGTTGATTTGATGAGGAAAATCTTGGATATGGATCTGTTGTTTGCTCCCAAAGTTTTGAGTATGCCTATGGTCGATGTTTTTTCGAATATCATAATCAACAACGCTGATATGATGGCTATCGAACATACCATTGCCATAATGATGAGTATGAGTGTGATGTTCGAGTTGAGCAGATTAAGCCATGAGAACAATCCCATATTCTGTTCAATTATCGTGGTTGTGTTGTACTCATATGGTAACGAATACACGACCTTGTCGGCTATGGTGTTTATTCTGTCAAAATTGTTTATCAGTATTTCCCAATTGGCTGCTTGGTGTTTTGTCCAATTGTTTATTCTTTGTATTTGACCAAGATCTCCAACTATGAAATGATCGTCAAATTCCGTAAGGTCTGTGTTGTAGACACCTACTACATTAAATGCTCTTGCCCTGTAATTGCTTCCTTGCCAGAAATATGTGCGTATTTTATCTCCGGTATCAATGTCAAGCTTTTTGGATATTGTCGAAGAGATGATTACTTCATTCGACACGCTGCTGTCGTTGAGTCTGAACAGACGTCCGCATGTCAGATTTTCGTAAAAGAATGTTGTGTCATATGTTGTGTCAACGCCTTTATAGATAATGCCATGTATTTGGTCTTCCGTTTTAATCATTCCTCCTTTGGTGGCCGTAGGCTGAACGTGAGTCACTCCCTCGATGTTCCGTATTTGCTCTACACTGGGGTGCGTAATGCTTATGGGGGTGTCGTTATGGTCTTGGCTGAGGTTGTAATGCGATACGGTTATGTGTGATCCGAATCCGGAAATTTTCTGCTCAAATTCCTGTTGGAATCCGCGCAGTATACACACAGACATTATCATCACGATGATGCCCAGGCTGATACTGATGGTGGCAATATTAACCAAGGGGCGGGAAAAACTATCCCGTCCCTTTGGTAATAACTTTTGGGCTATAAAGCGTTCAAACATGATGTTTCCTGTTAGAAACTGGTTGCAATTGCTATAAAGTCTTCTGCGTTGAGCGATGCACCGCCAATCAAGCCACCATCAACATCAGGTTGTGAGAACAACTCTTTGGCATTGCTTGGCTTGCAGCTGCCACCATAAAGAATGCTGGTTTCCATTGCGATTTCAGCACCATATTTCTCTTCAATGGTTTTGCGTATAAATGCATGTATCTCCTGTGCTTGGTCGGGAGTTGCAGTCTTGCCGGTTCCAATGGCCCATACGGGTTCATAGGCAATTACTATGTTCGAGAACATTTCAGGAGTCAGATGGAAAAGTCCATTGGTGATTTGCTCTTTTACCACATCGAATTGAATGCCTTTTTCTCTCTCTTTAAGCACTTCGCCACAACATACGATGGGAATGATGTTGTTTTTAAGTAATTGGTCTACTTTTGCTGCAACGCAACCATCGGTTTCACCATAATAGGCGCGACGTTCTGAGTGACCGACAATGCAGTATTCAACTTCCATCGAGGCTAACATCTCGGCTGAAATCTCTCCGGTATAGGCTCCGTTGTCTTTGTCGCTTACATTCTGGGCTCCGACAGCAAAGTATGATTCTTCAGCATAATCGCCGGCCATTTCCAAATATGGGAACGGGGGGCAAACAACAACTTGTGTGCCGTTTAATTCAACTTTTTCAAGTACTTCTGGCAATTGTTCAAGCAGTTCTCCTGCCTGCTCGAAATTTTTATTCATTTTCCAGTTTCCTGCTACGATGTGTTTTCTCATGTCTATTTTAATTTATATTGTTAGTGATTATGTCCAATTTGTGTTTACCGCTTTGGTGTTGGGTTATTGGTCGCGTGATAACCGCTGGCGCCCCATAGTCTAACGCCTTCTTTTTGCCATTGACTTAAACCTCTGTTTTTTTGTTCAGGATGGCGATTTTCGTAATCTAACAAGAATTTGGGTATCGATTTGATCGGTATGGTTTTGTTCATTATGATTTCACGGTCGGCATTCAGTATTATCATGGTTGGCGCACCATGCACATTATATGCTTCTTGATAATCAATATTGACATTGCTTCCGCCAACGTTTACAAAGGGTAGGGGATTCTTGATTATGTAGTTTTTCCATTTGGCCACATCAGCTTCATACCCTATGGCATATACTTCAAAATTTCGGTTTCCTGCTTGGGTGTGAGACTCGTAAAGGGCAATCAGTTCTTTGGTGTACGCTTTGCAATGGTGGCAGTCTGGATCCCAAAACCAGAGTATTACATATTTCTGTGGAAAACAATGTGACGAAATCCATTGTTGAGGGTCACTTGATTGATTAGAGTCCGCCATGTACAATTCTGCACCTTTGGCGCCAATCAGCGATTGTTCCAGGAATTCCACAGTTTGTTTCTTGTTGTAAATTTCTCCGTCAGACGCCCATGTGCATTTTCCTGTCAGATAGTATTTTCTCACCAAATGACACCACACTTGGTCCCATCCTATGTTTTTGGTCGAACGGTAGTATTTGGGCATGATGAAATCAAGGAAATACCTCAACATCAATGTGTCATTCTCAACTTTACTTAACACTTTGTCTCCGTACTTCGCTATTGTGTCGAATTCGGCATGGTATAACAAACCAAAAAAGTAATAGTTCATCTTATTGAACAAATCCTGGGTATATACAAGCGAATGGTCGGTTAAATCAATATTATCCCAGTAATGTTCCCTGTAGTATACGGCTTTGTCATTTTGTGATAACGAGTCTGGGACATCGGGACTTTTGAATTTTTGTAAATTGTTGAAAAAATAGTATTTCGAATTTGCATCAAAGACGGAATCCTCATATTTCTCCATGCGTTTTTGTAGCAGTTCAGACTTTTGGGCGGCTTCGGCGCGTGTAGCCTCATCAGATGATTTCTTCATCTTTTCAATTTCCCTGCTCTCGGCTCTTGCTTTTGTCAATGTGGCGATATATTCATACATCTTTTTGTTTGCTGTACTTCCTTTAATACGCGTAAATGCATGATTGAAAGTAGAATCGTATTCAATGGTGAATTTGAAGGAATCGTCAACGGTGAAATCTACAACACTTTTCTTTGCACCTTTCTCAAATAATCCATACACACCCTTATTCCATTTCTGCTTGCCTTTAAATGTGTATGTACCTTTGTCTCCGGTGGCGCTGTCAATGGCAATATATGAATCTTTGTAATATTTTCCGATATAGAGGGTCTGTGCAACATCTTTCGTTATCTTGAATGTAAACTCGTAGTTTTGCGAATGAATAGGACTTCCCAGTGCAATAATAATGATGATGAGCGCTAACCTTCTCATGTTTATATTGTTATATTTTTCAAAAAGTTCTTGTCTATATAAAATAGGTTCTTTGTTTCGATGTCTTTGGCAGTATGCTTGAAATTAACGTTTTTAATATTATATTATTATAATTATACACTATAAAATGATGTTGATTTCATCTTGGATTCTTTGTTATGAGAAGAAACGGTGGGCAATGAGTAAATTGATATGATGAGGAGTATAACAAGGTGCCTTTTTAAATAACATCAACCATTAATTGATTACAAGGGAGGCTGAAAACATGATGGCAAATCTGTCGTTTGTGAAATATGATGTTTGCAGGTCGGCTATTTGAGAAAAATCCAGTGGGTAGGCCACTACGATACCCGCGTTTATATTGTTGATCGAAATGATATTGTTTATTCCTACAGCAGGTTCAAGTAATCCTTTTGATGGCGCTTGCAAATTCCATTCATCCAATATATTGTTATTTTTGTTTACCACACCCCATATGCCGTTGATTTGTCCGAAGAATTGTGGCGATGAAAACGGTAATCTGAACAATGGTTTTCCAAAAATATATCTAGCACCCATTAGGGCATACGCATTTGCCATATAGGTGTTTGGTGGTATTGTCAAGAATGCTTCGGTGAAATAAAAGTTGCTTCCCCAAGTACCTGAAATGTCGAACATTCTCGATAGAGGAACCGTCCCTCCGGAAATGCCGGTCTGCCCGAATAAATTGAGGTTGTTCTTGTTTTCGTAATGCCACTTTCTGCTGTACTGGCCAATCAATCTGTAGTACTTGTAATTGTCGATATGGATATTGTGTGTTTGGCCTAAAACCAACCTGACCTGTACCCTGTTGCTGTATCGGTACTGCAACATCAATTCACTGTGTTTTTGTATGTTGTCAGATGTTTGACTACCGGTTGGGTAAATGAGGTTGTCGTGATTGAAAAGTGGGCATTCATGTGAATAAGATAATGCAAAATCAAGAAAGTGTTGAGGCTTGGGACTTGTCGTGGATTGCAAACTTACACGTTGGAACGATTGGTATCTCGAACTATAATAATCATAGTTTTGTTGAATGTTAACTATGCTGTATGTATTCATATTGCGAGATGCAATACGTTCTATATCATTTGAGTACCTGATGTTGTAGGTGGTCTTGAATTTGTTTCGTGTGTGATAGGTTAGACCTCCTCCAAATTTGCCACGCCGGTCGGCCACACCATAACCCACATATCCGTCAATGCCGATCTGCGATTTGTTCTCATTATCAATATCCCTGGTGTAGTAAAGCCCGAGTCCCCATCGGGTGCCTTCGTAAATGCTGTAGTTGAACAGTCGATTGACGTCTATATACAATGCATTGGGATGCTTCATTACCGGAATGTGAACATATTGGCAGTAGGAGAAATCATGTATAATCAATACAAACAATAACAATACAATACATGCATACAGTCTTTTAGTTGCACGATGGCAATATCTGACAAGGTTTGACCATTTAATGTTTTGTATTATATTTGTTTGCATGTTCGCTAACCAATCGTTCAATTGTGGCAAATATACGTAATTTGTTGAAATTTCATTTACTTGGAAAATAAATTTTGTGGTTTTTTACAAAATACGTAATTTTGCAATTTATTAATTTAAATATATAACAAAGCAAAAAATACTCTGATATGAACTATGATCTTATCGTAATCGGTAGTGGCCCCGGAGGATATGTTGCAGCCATTAAAGGTGCACAGATGGGCATGAAAACAGCTGTTGTTGAACGTGAAAACCTTGGTGGCATTTGCCTCAATTGGGGATGCGTTCCAACCAAAGCCTTGTTGAAATCAGCACAGGTCTTCAATTACATCAATCATGCCACAAGCTATGGCGTGGCTGCACAAAGTGTTGAGGCAGATATCACCGCTATGGTAACTCGCAGTCGCGGCGTCGCCGATACTATGAGCAAGGGTGTTCAGTTTCTTTTAAAGAAAAACAATGTTGATGTTATCATGGGTACAGCCAAGGTAATGCCCGACCATCAGGTTCAGGTAATTGCCGCTGATGGCACAGAAACCATCTATCAAGCTCCTCATATCATCATTGCCACTGGTGCCCGCAGCCGCGTGATGCCTTCCATGCCTCAAGATGGCAAACATATTATCGGCTATCGTGAAGCCATGACAATGCCCACCAAACCCGAATCAATGATTGTTTGCGGTAGCGGCGCTATCGGTAGCGAATTTGCCTTCTTCTACCAAAGCATCGGCGTGAAGGTCACTTTGGTTGAATTTATGCCCCAGATTCTTCCCAACGAAGACGAGGATACTGCATCTCAAATCAGCAGAAGCTTCCGTAAAATGGGCATGAAAGTTATGGTTAACTCAAGTGTCGAAAATGTTCAAGTTGATGGCGATATCTGCCATGTGACTATCAAAGATATGAAGAAAGGCTCCGAAACCGTTGTCGATTGCAATGTGGTATTGAGCGCTGTAGGTGTTGTGACAAATTTGGAAAACCTCGGATTGGAGGAATGCGGTATTGCTGTTGAAAAAGGCAAAATCATCGTTGATGACTATTACTGCACAAATGTCCCCGGTTACTACGCTATTGGTGATGTTGTCCACGGTCCGGCTCTGGCCCACGTTGCAAGTGCTGAAGCCATCTGCTGCGTTGAGAAAATCAATGGAGAAGAGCCTCACAAAGTAAACTACAGCAACATTCCGGGATGTACCTACACTACTCCGGAAGTTGCAAGTGTTGGCCTTACCGAAAAGAAAGCCATCGAAGCTGGTAAGGACATCCTCGTTGGTAAATTCTTCTTCAAGGCAAGTGGTAAAGCAACTGCCGCCGGAAGCACTGATGGTTTCGTGAAAATGATCATCGACAAGAATACCGACCAGATCTTGGGTTGTCACCTCTGTGGTGATAATGTAACTGAAATGATTTCCGGTATTGTTGCGGCTCGCGAAAATGGTGTAACTGCCAAACAAATCGCCTCATCAGTACATCCTCACCCCACAATGAGTGAAGCCTTGATGGAAGCAATCGAGGCAGCATATGGTAAGGCTATTCACGGATAAACCATATTTGGGAAAGTGATGGTGGGTTCTGACGGTTTTCTTGCCCATTTACTTGGTGCGCTTGAGATGATTAGAACCCACCAAAATCTCCCATCCTAAGATGGTTCTGTATGCATGATGCAGCTGTAGCATTCGTCCTGCAGTTAAATAATCGTTTAAAATAATAAAAATGGCAAAAAAGGATAAAAAACACACATATAAATTCAACCCCCATACGCTTTCATACGAAAAAGTGATTGTTGGTGCCCGTGATCGATTGAAAAAAGTATCTTTCACTGTTGTGTTTGGTTTGGTACTGGGTGTTCTTTTTGCCTTTATCGGTTTTCAAGTCATCGATTCACCTAAAGAACGTGCATTGAAGCGAGAAATAGCACAGTACAAACGCCATCTCAAATCACTTGATGAAAGAGTCAGTAGGGCAGAAGATGTCTTGAAGGATTTGGAGCAGCGTGATGATAATATTTACCGCACTATCTTTGAGGTTGAGCCGATATCTTCAAATGTACGCAATAGTGGTATCGGTGGTGTTGAGCGCTATCGTGAATTCCAAGGTTACGATTGTTCCGAAGTGTTGACACATACAACCCGTAAGGTTGACGAACTATCAAAGCGCTTGTACGTCGAGTCTCATTCATTGGACGAGATATACGATATGGCTCGCAACAAGCAAAAGCGAATGGCGGCCATGCCGGCCATTATGCCTGTCGCAAAAAACAAATGCCGTTTGGTCAGCGGTTTCGGTATGCGATTCCATCCAATTCTCCACTATCGCCGCATGCATACTGGCATCGACTTGGCGGCGCCTAAAGGAACCCCGATTTATGCCACAGGCGATGGTGTTATCAAGAAAGCAGATTGGGAGAGTGGATATGGTAAAATTATCATAATCAATCATGGCTTCGGTTATGAAACTTGGTATGCACACTTGAATGATTACGATGTTCGTGTGGGACAGAAGGTGAAGCGTGGTGAAGTCATTGGTAAGGTGGGTAATACGGGTAAGAGTACGGGACCTCACTTGCATTATGAAGTACGCTTGAAGGGCAAGGTTGTAAATCCGGTGAACTATTACTTCATGGATTTGAGTGCTGAGGATTACGATAAGATGATTGAATTGGCAGCCAACCAGGGTAAGGTATTCGACTAAAAGGAGATAATCATGGCATACAATCCAAAGAAAGACTTGAAGATGTATTATTCCATTGGCGAAGTGGCAAAGATGTTCGATGTGAACGAATCGTTACTTCGCTATTGGGAGAAGGAATTTCCTATCATTTCGCCCAAGAAGGCCGGAGGCAATATCCGCCAGTATCGTAAGGAAGACATTGAGAATATTCGCTTGGTCTATCACTTGGTCAAGGAAAAGGGGATGACGCTCCAAGGTGCCAAGCAGCGTTTGAAAGCCAATAAAGAGAAAACCGTTCAGACAGCCGAAGTGGTGGACCGTCTGAAACAGATTCGGGAAGAACTGGTTAAACTCCGTAAGAGTTTGGATTATTTGACTTAGAAGCGAAACCGCTATTTCCCCAATAGCGGTTTCGGTAATAACAAGGAGTGGATAACTTTACGTTAAGCTTCTTCAGGAACTTCAGAAGGATTGATTGTCAATTGGTTGGACTGCCGTTCCCGTCTGAAGAATCATTCATGTCCTTGAAAGGTTCTACCCGATGTACCTCTCCGCTGATGCCTCCTAGCAGTCCCCAACCACCTTCATTATTGGAATGGATATACACTCCTTCGCTATATGTATCCGATCTGGAGATGCGGTATAGCTGCATCGATTTCAAATAATGGTAGTAATCTTCCGTGATGGATTGAAGTGACACTTCATAGGTCGGGTAATCATCATAATCAAAAGTTATAACATAAGTCTTGATCTCGAATTCATAGGAGTCGCCATTTATTAATGAGTCATCAAATACATCCGAGAAGAATGCAGGCCATGCTCCCCATTCGGAAGTAAGACGCTCGTCTCTGAATATGGGGTCGGATGACAAGTAGATATCCCAAACGTTATAAAGGCTTGTAGGACGGGGAGTTATCCCTCTTACTGCCAATCGGTAATAGTTCTTTTCTCCAGCAGGATCATGTAGACGAAGTTTCATCTTTACATATCCTCTATTTTGGACGGCATATAAGTTCTCTATGTATTCTGCATTTTCCAATAACTCCGTTTCGGTTTCCACGATTTCTGCATCGTCTTCGAGGGCTTCTTCGTCATCGAGTTTTTCGCGGACAACGGTCATCGCCACCAGATAGTCGC
>CALEPD010000081.1 GCA_937910265.1 uncultured Bacteroidales bacterium | reverse complement strand
CTCTATCAATATACCGAATGGCGAGCCTTCGTTGCCAAGAGCAATTGCAGTATTGACAGCAAAGTGAGCGCCGAGATGGTTGTAGTTGCCAGAACCGTCGCCATCGATCTGGGAGAAATTGACACCAGCCCACGCCTGGGATTCCACCCGTTGGGCATAAATAAGATTAACAGAGGCAGTGATTACAATAAAAAACAAAAGTATACGTTTCATAACAATATTTAGATATTGGCAAAGTTAAGTTAAATAGATTATCAAATCAAACAACAAAACGTCTCCATGAGTTGTTGAGACCGACTCCAAGAACAGTCGTCAATCGGCTCATAGACACGTTATAATTCGATCAGACTCGTAATTGCAAAGATACGAAATAAAAATGAAACAAACCCTATTATTCATTTTAATCCTATTAGCCATACCGCAATATTCTGTTTGTCAAAACAGTTACGAAACGTTGATAGCCAATGCTGCGAAAGCAGAAAACCTTAATCTTCCTGAACGCGCAGAACATTATTACCGAGAAGCCATTGAGATATCGGGAGGAATGAATGACGAGCCATATTACAAACTGGCCCTTCTATTGGAGAAAAAAGACCATTTTTACGAAGCTGTGTCGAAGCTCAACCAAGCACTCGGCATTGCAACTTCGTCAGAAACCCCGTCGCCGTACCTCGGTGTCATATATGAACATCTGGCATTTTGCCAAATAGAGCTCAAGCATTACGATGACGCCTATGAAAATGCACAAAAAGCGATTGAGCACAACCCGTCATCAGCATCAGCTATGGCATCAATGGCATTGGCACTCAACCACAACGACGAATTCACCAATGCCAAGGGATGGGCTGCGAGAGCCATCGAAACCGACCCCTCCTATGCACGAGGACACAACACATTGGGTGTAATCTGCTACCACAGAGGCAACGACAGTGACGCCATCAAACATTTCCGTAATGCAATAAAAGTAGACTCAACCAATATCGATGCATACAACAACCTCGGAATCATGTACTGCATTCGCAACAACTACGAGTCAGCCATAATGCAGATACGCAAAGGTCTTAAACACGACCCTCGTTCCACCCGCCTCTATTATACATTGGGCCACGCCTACCGACTGAAGGGCGATGATGAAAGAGCAATTGCGGCATTCCAACGAGTGCTCGAATACGACAGTTTATACATACGCGCATATATCCAGCTTGGCGACATTTCGATATCGAAAGGCGACTACAACCAAGCTGTGTCATATTATAGAAAAGCCACCGTTGCAGAGCCTTCGAACCCCGAAGGGTTCAAAGGATTGGGAAGGACATACTCGGAACGCGGAGAATACTCAAAAGCACTGAGCAACTACCAAAAAGCCATCCAAGCCGACCCTAAAGACAATACGATATATATGCACATGGCAGAATTGTACGCACGCCAAGGCAACAAGCAACGCGAGACATCGTCGTACAAAAAAGCCGCAAAACTTGGCAACAAAGAAGCTCAATCGTGGCTGACAAAAAGAGGAATAACATGGTAATCAACACCAACCCAAAACAAAGAATTGAAACAACATACGAGAAACACTAAATAAAAAAAATTTTACACTTTCAAAAAATATGTGTTTCTTTGCAAAAAAATCAACGAAACTAAATTCATAAATATATAATGACAAATCTAATCATTGTAGAGTCTCCGGCAAAAGCAAAAACCATCGAAAAATTCCTGGGAAAAGATTACACCGTAAAATCAAGTTATGGCCATGTCAGGGATTTACCCAAACAAGAAACCAATATCGACATCGCCAACAATTACCAACCCAACTACCAAATTTCGGAAGACAAGGAAGCATTAGTCAACGAATTGCGCCGTGCGGTTAAGAAGGCCGACATCGTGTGGCTTGCATCCGATGAAGACCGCGAAGGGGAAGCCATTGCATGGCACCTGCTCGAAACGCTCAACCTCGACAAATCGAAGACCAAGCGCATCGTTTTCAATGAAATCACAAAAAACGCCATCATCCACGCCATAGAGAATCCCCGCGACATTGACATGAATTTAGTCGATGCACAACAAGCACGCCGAGTGCTGGACCGACTTGTTGGATATGAAATCAGCCCTATCCTTTGGAGCAAAATCAAACCATCGCTCAGCGCAGGACGTGTACAAAGTGTTGCAGTGCGCCTGATAGTTGAACGCGAATCCGACATCAGGAATTTCCAAAGCACCGGATTCTTCAAAGTCACAGCATCGTTCCTCGCAGACGACACCCAAAAGAAGGTGGTTGCCGAATACAGCCATAGATTTGACAATGAATTGGAAGCACAACAATTTCTCGAAAGCATCGCCAACAGCAGCTTCTATGTAGAGAATGTTGATACCCGTCCAGCCAAACGCAGTCCCGCCCCACCGTTTACAACTTCGACTCTGCAGCAGGAAGCATCACGCAAATTGGGATACAGTGTTGCCCGCACCATGCAAATTGCCCAACAGCTTTACGAAAGCGGATACATCACCTACATGCGTACCGACAGTGTGAACCTCAGTTCGCTGGCACTCAGCATGGCAAAGAAAGAAATTGCCGATCAATTTGGCGACCGATACATCAAAACACGCCAATATCAAACAAAAACCAAGGGGGCACAAGAGGCACACGAAGCCATTCGTCCCACCGACATGACCCAATCCTCCATATCGGCAGAGCCGTCGCTCAAAAGACTTTATGAACTCATCTGGAAACGCACCATTGCTAGTCAAATGGCCGATGCCGAACTTGAAAAGACTCAATTGACTATCGGAATAAGCAATCATACGGAAAAATTCATTTGCCAGGGAGAGCAGGTGATGTTTGACGGATTCTTGAAAGTGTACCTTGAATCGACTGATGATGAGAACACCGAGGCCACCGAGGACAAGATACTGCCAAAACTCAATATAGGCATGCCGCTTTCGATGGAGGAATGCAATGCGTCACAGCACTTCACACAACACCCCCCACGCTATACCGAAGCCAGTTTGGTTAAAAAACTTGAAGACCTCGGCATCGGACGTCCCTCCACCTACGCTCCCACAATCAGCACAATTCTGAAAAGAGAGTATGTGATAAAGGAAGACAGAGAGCCCAAGGAATCGGAGCGTGTTATACTAACACTCATCAACGGACAAATAACCAAAGTCATCCGTATGGAAAAATCGGGAGGAGAAAAAAACAAATTATTCCCCACCGATATCGGAACCATCGTAAACAAATTCCTCATTGAGCATTTCAACGAAATCATGGACTATAATTTCACCGCAAAAGTGGAAAAAGATTTCGACGAAATAGCCGACGGTAAAAAAGAGTGGCGCACTGTCATCGACCAATTCTACGTTCCATTCCACAAAAACATCCTGACTACCAAACAGAGCAGTATGCGTACACGCGGCGAGCGTCTGTTGGGCACCGACCCTGCCAGTGGCAAGAACGTTTATGCCAAGATTGGCCGTTACGGTACCATGGTGCAGATCGGAGACACCCAGAGTGACGAAAAACCCAGATTTGCAAGCATGAAGAAAGGTCAAAGCATCGAGTCGATCACTCTTGAGGATGCACTTGGCTTGTTCAACCTGCCACGCACAGTTGGCCAATATGAAGGCCACGATGTAATCATATCGATTGGAAAATACGGACCTTACATCAGACTCAACAACAAATACTACTCACTCAGCAAAAACGACGACCCGTATGAGATTGATTTCGACAGATGCGTTGCCATCATCGAAAACAAACGCAAACAGGAAGAGGAGCAACAAAAGCGATTGGAGAATTTCCCATACACGATCAGAATGTATCAAGAACTTCCATTGGAAGCAAATATCGGGAAGTATGGCCCCTACTTTACATACAACAACAAAAATTACCGTATTCCCAAAACCATCGACCCCACCAAAATTTCGTTGGAAGAGGCTATAAAAATCATCAACGAATATTCCGAATCAAAAAGTTCGACCAAGCGAACAGCCAAAAAGAAATCATGAAAATACGGGCTGTAGAGAACAACCTGTATAGTGCCGGAACACTGAAATTGGCCGGAATCATTGAACCCGGCACGGTAGTGGGAATTGTAGAATTGTTCAACTACGACCCCATCAACCAACGTGCCGCTGTAGGAATTGTAGTAGACACAGCATATAGACGACAGGGGTATGGAAAGGCCTTAATCGACGGAGTCGTGAACTTTTGCCGCGAAAACCTTTCCATACACCAACTATATTGCGATATCATCGACAGCAATAATGTGAGCCAGCATCTGTTTGAAAACTGCGGATTCGTAAAGTGCGGACACTTTCCCGAGTGGATACTTTCAGATGAGACGTATCACGATTCCATACGCATGAGCATTCTACTACATTAAACACAATACAACCGTGCTCTCCCCTATCTCGAGAAAACCTATACCATGAAAATTGTAAGCATCATAAAAAAACATATCTGGTTATTTTTAATTTCCTTATTTCTGATACTTGCCATAGCGGCGATTGTGGCACTGAATTGTTTCAAAACCATACCGCTGCAAGAGGAACAGCGTATATACATACCACAGGATGCCAGCTACAACGACGTGGTGGATACCCTTGTATGCCACAATTGCATCGACAACGAAATCACATTCAACAGCATAGCGAACTTGCGGAAGTATACAAAATGCGTGAAATCGGGAAGTTATCTCATTCAACCCGGAACAAGCTATCTCGAATTGGTACACAAACTGCGTGCCGGAAACCAAGATCCAATACGCATAACCATCAACAAGCATCGTACGGTTGACCAACTATGCTCTTTTTTGTCACAAAAAATAGAGCTCACTTACGAAGAGCTGCATTCAGCACTAACCAACGACAGTATTTGCTCCCAATTGGGCTACACACCCCAAACCATCATTTGCCTGTTTCCCCGAAACACTTATGAATTATATTGGGATATCACCATCGATGAACTCCTTTCGCGTTTCGAAAAGGAAAGCGACCGCTTCTGGACACCTCTACGAACTGCCGCAGCCGAGGAAATGAACCTTTCGCGACAAGAAATCATCACCTTGGCATCGATCATTGATGAGGAGACAAACAAGAATGATGAAAAAGAGAACATAGCAAGTGTATACTTAAATCGTATCAGAAAAGGCATTCCCTTACAAGCCGACCCAACGGTAAAGTTCGCGATTGGAGACTTCGGCCTCAAACGCATTCTGAACAAACATCTCTCATACGACAGTCCATACAACACCTACATGTACGCTGGATTGCCGCCCGGACCCATTTGCATTCCTTCAACCAGCAGTATTGACGCCATACTGCAAAATCCCCAAACGCCATATCTCTATTTCTGTGCCAGGGAAGACTTTTCGGGATACCATAACTTCGCCAGCACATTGAGCGAACACAATAGGAATGCTGCCAAATACCACCAAGCATTAAACCGCAAAAAAATCAAGTAAACTCCATACTCCAAAAACGGGCTAAAATATCAGCATAATCATTATTTAACATTTATTTAAACCACGAAACAAAATAAAAACCTATCTTTGTATAAAATACAAATAACAAGTAATTTATATTAACAATTAAAAAACAATCAATTATGAAAAAAGTAGTTTTAGGATTAGCCGCTATCGCTACCGTCGCTTGTATGGCATCATGCAACAAAGTATGTACTTGTAAAACATATGCTGCAGGTGTAGTTGTATCCACAGAAGAGGATATTGAATTAGACAAAGACACCTACAAAAGCTGTGATGAACTCACTGTTCTTATGATCGAAAATCCCAAAACCGGAGTTGAATGCTACTAATTCACAACATCAACCTATGAAGAAACAAGCCGCATGTCGTTGAGACTGTGGCTTTTTTATTGTAGTACATTGAAATGAGGAAAACAAAACCAACGATAATACCATTTGGTTGTTACAAAATAAAAATGTACTTTTACAAACAGCATTGAACATCCCAGAAGAATATAAACTTCTGAATACTATACATATATTAAAATAAAAAGTCTATACATTGAGCATTTCGCAAACACAGAAAAGAGGATACATTTGGTTGCTCTCACTACTGATAGTATTGCTGTTGGCCGTGATATTATGGCCAGCGCCCAAGCACACAGACAATACATCAGTGGCCGATACGATTAGGGAAGATAGCATTGAACAGCCTTACAACAACACACCACACAAGACAACCGGAAACAATAAACGCTATCCACGATATACCCACAGCAACAACCATACCTCCGACAGTTCGAAAACGAATCAAAGCATAGGCTACAATGAAAAAGGCAAATACACTCCCGCCCCAAAAAAGGAACCTTTGATTGTAAGAATGAACAGTGCCGACAGCTTAACATGGCAACTATTATACGGCATAGGCCCATCGTACTCAAAACGTATAGTGAAATACCGGGAACTGCTTGGCGGGTATATACGGAAAGAGCAACTGATGGAAGTTTACGGATTCAGCAAAGAGTTGTATGAATCGATAGAGCCTCACATAATATGTGATGAAGTGAGCATCCGGAGAATGAGAATCAACGAGATTACGCTCAAAGAACTGTCACGCCACCCCTATATCGATTACTACCAAGCACGCGATATAGTAGATTATAGAAATCGTGGACACCTGTTTCTTGAACCGACAGACCTGCTTGCAATACCAACCATGGACACCGCAACCCTGCAACGGTTGATGCCTTATCTCGATTTTGAAATTGAATAGTGCAAACCGCCATTTGCTCAGTGTTGCATAAATCGGTGTTTTTCGTGAGGTTCAAACTTTTCGATGGCATAGCGCAACATGGTTCGTGGCATAAACCGGTAGCGTTTTTCGAGAAAGGCAACCAACGCAGACTTGTCGCGTTTCCCCACCTCACGCAGGAGCCACCCCGTAGCCTTTTGTATTAAATCATGATGATGATTCAGCAATATATCGGCAATTTGAAAAGTGTCGTCGAATTGTTGATGACGTATGAACTGCATTGTGGAGACTATGGCAATACGCTGTTCCCACAGGTGTGCGTTGTTGTGAGCCAACTGATACAACACAGTACGGTCCTTGTCAAGCAGCCAATGACCCAGCAGCTTATAACATGACATGTCGACAAGATCCCAATTGTTGACATAATCGGTGTGCGACAGATAGAATTGCACCTGAGCCTCGCGCTCACTGTTGGAAAGCGAACACTCGTAACGCTTCACCAATGTAAGCAGGGCAGCCAAACGTATTTCATGGTATGGTGATGTAACGCATTGTTCAATCTGAGGGAACCCGACTTGATTCCAATAGCGGCCAACCACCGAACGTGTTACGGGCACCTTAATGCCGAGAAATTGGTCTCCATATCCATATTGACCGCCACCTGTACGGAAAAACCTTGACAGGTTGGGCACCTGCGACTCATCGCGCAGCGACATCATTGTATCGATTATAACATTTTGCATACACAAATCCAACAGCAATCAGTCACACCACTATCATGAAGCGGAAACAATTGATTGCTTGAGTTTTGGTTTGACATAAAAGTAAAAATAAAGCCACACGCAGACAATAACCACAATCCAGGCTGGGGGCTCACACCACCAAATACAAGGGGCACCCACTATTGGCGCGAGCAAACGAGCAAAGATGTTGCGTCCAGCCAATTCTACAAACGACACCACCATTGGAACCATAGTCTGCTTGAGGCCGAGACACATGCCCGTTATTGGACAATACAGGGCATACAGGAATAAATCGATAGAACTCATACGGAGATTGCGGACAGCGTAATCGGTGGCGACCTCATCCATGGCAAACCAACGCACCACATATGGGAAACAAAGCAAACCCAGCACACAAAATACTGCAGCCACTATCAACGAGAATATACGCATTTGCCGCAAGCCCGACAAAACACGATCATAGCGTCCTGCACCTTGGTTCTGACCGGCAAAAGCCGCCATGGAATCGAATATGACAATAAGGGGTGCCATAATATAACGGTCGACTTTGACCACAACCGAATAGGATGCCGTCATGTCGCTACCAAACGAATTGACCGTGC
>CALEPD010000080.1 GCA_937910265.1 uncultured Bacteroidales bacterium | reverse complement strand
TGGGCTCTCCGTCGAACGCCTACGAACAAAAAGTTGAATTTTTAGAGCCTACCTATATAATTATCCGTATCTTGAATATGGGCATATTACTACAACAATCAATGAAGAGACGATGCATCTTGATGCCGATAGCTATGGAGATGCAAAATACAGTCTTAATATAAATTTTCCAGACACAATATATACAAGTACAGGATATGAGATTATACCCAATCTCGAATTATTAGGTACGGCAAATATCATTATTTGCAATACCCGACTAATAGATAGGCTGCTTAAACCAATAAATGCTGTAATTCAATGAAGGGATTCCCATTATACCAACAACTCGATACGATGGACTGTGGCCCTACGTGTCTACGCATGATTGCCAAGTACTACGGGAAGCATTATTCGCTTGAGACACTCCGTGGACGGAGTTTTATCAGCCGTAACGGTGTCAGTATGTTGGGCATAAGTACGGCAGCGGAAAGTATCGGGTTCCGCACCCTTGCAGTACATGTCACTTTCGAAAAGTTATGTGAGGCTCCGTTACCTTGTATTGTCCATTGGAACCAGAATCATTTTGTGGTGGTGTATGACATTAAGCCCAACAAATGCCACTCCGACAGAGGCGTTGTCCTCGTTGCGGACCCGGCAGGTGGTAATATCAAATATTCCGTCAAGGAATTCTTGTCCAACTGGATAAGCACCGTAAACAAGGGGGAGGAAGAAGGAATGGCCTTGCTGTTGGAGACCACTCCTGATTTCTACTCTGCCGACGACGAGAAAAACGACAAAACAAAACTTACTTTTATCTTTCAATACTTGCGACCGTTTAAGAAGCTCATCGTCCAGCTTTTCCTCGGTATGCTGGTTGGAACCGTTTTGCAACTCATCTTTCCATTCCTGTCACAAAGCATTGTCGATTATGGCATAGGCAACAATAATCTGGGTTTTGTCACGGTGATTCTTATCGCCCAATTGACGCTGTATGTGGCACAAACTTCGGTCGAGTTCATCCGCTCATGGATTTTGCTTCACATCAGCACACGAATCAATATCAGCATCATATAGGACTTTCTGATAAAATTGATGAAGTTGCCCATCGGTTTCTTTGACACTAAAATGATAGGCGATTTGATGCAGCGTATTGGCGACCATAGTCGTATAGAAGCATTCCTGACATCAAGCACTCTCAATACGCTTTTCAGCATGGTCAATTTGGTTGTTTTTAGTGTGGTGCTGGCATTGTACAACATCAGTCTTTTCTTGGTATTTCTCGTGGCGAGCATCATATATGTGCTTTGGATTGTGCTCTTTTTGAAGAAGCGCAAGGAGTTAGACAACAAACGCTTCGCACAGGCTTCGGCGGAACAGAGCAACCTCTACCAGCTTATTACCGGCATGCAGGAAATAAAACTAAACAACTGCGAAAAACAAAAACGATGGGAATGGGAGCATATTCAAGCAAAGTTATTCCGTATCAGCATTAAAGGTTTGGCCTTAAGCCAATATCAACA
>CALEPD010000079.1 GCA_937910265.1 uncultured Bacteroidales bacterium | reverse complement strand
ACAAAAAGGGGATGTTTACACTTCCGCCTCCTACATCTTTTCAGCCATCGTTATGCAAGTTTGGATACAGCTTCCCTGTAATTTCGTAAGTTACCGCTTTTGGTGATGGCTTTGTATGTTTTTTTGTCAATTGCTGAGTCAAGATATTCCCAGAAAGCATGAAGTCGTGACAATATCTGAGAGTCGCCGCACAAATTGGCAACAGCGTGTTCGTATATCGATCTATGCAGCGAAAGCACAACTTCAAGAGGTTCTCCTTCGCATAACATCCATGGTTTCGACAAGAGTCCTCTACCAATCATAAATCCTTTGATTTCAGGGTATCGTTGTTTCAGTTGTTCTAAACAGTCAGTGTCGTTTATATCTCCGTTGTAAACAATGGGGTGGTCGCATACCTTGCAGAATTGTTCAAAAGCAGTCATATTTGGTTGCGATTTGTATTGGTCTTTCCCTAATCTCGGGTGCATCGTGATGTGTACCAATGGTGTGTTGTTGAGTATGGACAACAGCTGGGTATATTCCTCTTCAGACTCTTGCCCAAGCCTCATCTTGATTGAGAATTTAACCTCATTCCTCATGGCTATCTCGGCCGCAATCTCTTTGAAAGCATCCACATTCTTAATCAATCCGCTGCCGCGGCCAGCCCGAACTTGCATGGGAAACGGGCACCCCATGTTCAAATCTATACGTTTCCATCCTTGATCTTGCAGAATGTCACACAGCGAGGCAAATTCCTCCCGATTGCGTGCTATGACTTGCGGCACGCTTGGCGTGCCTATATTGTTTTCCGGCGCAGTGTCGCGCAAATCCTTTTTGCGGGGTGCACCCGACTCAAGTCTTACAAAAGGTGTGTAATATTCGTCAACACCACCTGCTATACGGTGGTGGCATGTTCGGTACACATGGTCGGTATATCCCTGCAATGGGGCAAAAGCTATATAAGGCTCATTCGTTGCCATGATTGTTTCCGATAACAAATGTTGTAATGGATTCTATTTTGAGAAAGCCGGTTTTCTGCTTATTGTTGTTGGGCTGAGTACGACTCCAAATGAAACTCTCCGTTGCTGTATACCGCATAGTCTCTGTTGTGAAGCCAGTCGCCTGCATTTATATATGTTGTTGTGTCCGAAAGGGGTTTTATTATTGCATTGTGGCGGTGCCCGAATACGCAATAGTCAATGTGGTTGTGCTCTATCTGCTGGTTGCAGTAAATCACAATATCTTCTTTGTCGTCTCCAAGGTATTGGGGGTAATTGTGCTTTGTTTTGTTATGGTCACTCCAACTGTGGGCGAATTTGAAGGTCATGCGCGAAGGAAGCACCGAAAAGAGAAATTGGTTCACCCTGTTTCTGAAAATGGATTTCAGAATGTTGAACTTTTTGTCAGTTTTGCCCACTCCGTCGCCATGTCCAATGAGGAATGTCTTGGTGTCCAATTGCATTATGGCTGGTTCGTTGTGCATCTGTATCCGCATCTGTTGGGGCAGGTAGTCGAACAGCCACATATCGTGATTTCCGGTAAAATAGTGGAGTTCAATTCC
>CALEPD010000078.1 GCA_937910265.1 uncultured Bacteroidales bacterium | reverse complement strand
GCTCTCCGTCGAACGCCTACGAACAAAAAGTTGAATTTTTAGAGCCTACCTTAATTGATTCAGCAAGATGTCGTTGTTGTGTTTAGGCGTTCGTTTTGATGCTCTCGCCATATTCTTACAAATAATAATGAGGTTTTCAGCCTATTCACGCTCTCTTTCTTGATAAAGGATCTGTTTGCCGTCTTTTACCACAGCTACTCCATTCAACAGGTTATCGTCACTACTATAAGCATATGAAATATCACCGACTTTATAAGTGTATTCCTCGTTTTCAAACACATAGCATTTCTGGTTTTCATCATAATGACCGTTATATAAGATGAGGTCCGGCTTTGATGATGTAGCTTTGCTTCGTGGCCATGACGCATAACGGAATGTGCTGTCTTGCATCATGTCGACACGAATTCGAAATCCTTTGGTGACAAAATAGTTGGCTAATTCACTGTAGTGTTGCAAACTGGAATGTAAGCGATGATTTCCCACATTACCAATTGAATCGAAACAACTGCCATTCCATTGGTAGAGTGTATATCGGTCAGTTAAACCATATGACTTCGTAACAGGTATGTACATTTTGTTTTCATACAATTCAAATAACCACTCCCAACCCTCGCCGTTGTTGGTGGTAAAATACCAACTGCCACTGGAATAATCTGTCATTCCCAAAAATGTTTCCCCATGAGGGAAAATGGCCAGTGTATCGATGGAATAATCTGAAATGCGACATGCCCATAACCAATCTGTGCCAAAAGACGAACTCGCTCTATAGTATTCGTGCAATAAATATAAGTTTTCACCACTACTGGTTTGAAGGGTATAGAGGTTTGTCAACTGATAATTGTCATGTGGTTCGCCACCAAAATGGACAGTTCCGTCATCGGCTTTAAACAAGGTATATCTGGCAATATCGGGGGATGAGCCTCCCAATCCTGTATTCCAAAATAATACACGCATATGCCTATCATCAGAGGTAAGAATAGACATATCCATTGAATCAATGATTTCAGAAAATGGGTAGTCCATTGCTTTTTCAGGACAATAACGAAGTACATCAGGAATTTGTACAACAAATGAAGTGTCATCAAGTTCTACATATCCTTTGTGACGACAAATAACTCGTTCAATCGAGTCAAGTGGAGTAAGTTGTATCCATGTTCTTTCCCAATCTGAAGTGGTGTCGAAGTAGATGCAGGAATCGTATAAATCACCATGATTTTCACATTCCAACTCAATCTTTTCAATATCGACGGTTTCGGACTTTTGTTTGCACGAAACAATCGTACATGCTAACAACAATAAAAAAAAAGTCATGCTTATCCGGATAGCTCGCTATAGAATTAATTTATTTTATATTTATGTCGTTAACGTAATAGTCTCGCTTCTATTGCATCACAGTTGACCATAAAACACATATGCCTTACAATGTAAACAAAATCGTACACTCGTAAACAATTAACTCAATGATGTTGAAAATAAGATACGCCAATGGCATTTTACTTATAAAATTAGTAGTAATTTTGCAAAATATGGAAGCTAAATTAAGTCAGAATGTAAAGAAAGCCATCAGTTACAGCCGTGATGAAGCCATCCGGCTCAAAAACGAAGGCATTGGAATCGAACACATATTCCTCGGAATAATACGACTGAAAGAATGTTCGGCCGTTAAAATGCTCATGGAGCTCGGTGTTGATTTAACTAAGATTAAAACCAGAATCGAGAATACAATTGGTCGCCAGGACAATGATTTACGACTTAGTGAAGATAGCGAAATACCCATTTTGCGTCAGACTGAAAAGGTGTTCCGACTCAGTATGCTTGAGTCGAACGGCATGCGCTGTGCCGAGATTTGTACTGAGCATTTGATTTTAGCCATACTGAGAGAGAATGAAAATCTTGTTTCACATCTTCTTGTAAAAGAAGGAGTAACCCATGAATCGTTTATTGAATTTGTAAAACGCCAGATAGACCCTGCCGACAATGGGTCGGATTTGCGTAATACCGATTTTTCGTCGCAGACCAGCGAAGACAATAATGACGATTCTCCTTATGCGCTTCCAGACAGTGGTTCAGGAATGGAACAACACAGAACTCCTCAGAGTCAAAAGAGCAATACACCTGCACTTGAGAATTTTGGCCGCGATTTGACCAAGCTTGCCGAAGAGGGACTTTTGGACCCAATAGTCGGCAGGCAGTCGGAATTGAACCGCATAGCCCAGATTCTTTCTCGACGCAAAAAAAACAATCCCATTTTGATTGGGGAGCCCGGTGTGGGTAAAAGTGCCATTGCTGAAGGTTTGGCACTCAGAATAGTCGAAGGGCATGTCCCCTACCCCCTGCTCGACAAAAGAGTCATCACTTTGGATTTGGCGTCGTTGGTGGCAGGAACGAAATACAGAGGTCAATTTGAGGAGCGTGTGAAAGCCATTCTCAATGAATTAGAGAAAAATCGTAACATCATTATTTTTGTTGACGAGATTCATACTATAGTAGGTGCAGGAAGTGCCAGCGGCTCATTAGATGCATCGAACATGTTTAAACCCGCACTTGCCCGCGGCGAAATACAATGCATTGGTGCCACAACTTTGGATGAATATCGCCAATACATTGAAAAAGACGGAGCTCTGGAACGTCGGTTCCAAAAGGTGTTGGTTGAGCCCACCACCGAAGAGGAGACGTATGAAATATTGCAAAAGATTAAACAGAAATATGAAGACCACCATTTTGTCAGATATTCTGACGATGCCGTCAAGGCTTGCATCAGTTTGACTAATAGGTATATTTCCGATCGTCATTTGCCCGACAAGGCTATCGATGCATTAGACGAAGCCGGTGCAAGGGTTCATATATCAAATGTATCTTTCCCGAAAGAAATTGTTGAGTTGAAGGCCGAGCTTGCCGATGTGGTGAAGAAGAAAAAGGATGCGCTCAACAAAAGGGCTTTCGGTGAGGCTGCTCCTTTTAGAGACAGAGAACGTGTACTAATCAGGCAGATTGAAGAGTTGAAGTCTCAATGGGAATTGCAACAACGTGACAACAGCAATGCTGTATCGGAAAACGATGTTGCCGAAGTTGTAGCCATGATGACCGGTGTACCTATTCAGCGCATTGCCCAGAATGAGAGCGAACGCCTTATGAGAATGGAGGCGGAATTGCAAGGGTCGGTTATCGGACAGGATGAAGCAATCAAACAGATAAGTCGCGCAATCAGACGCAACAGAGCTGGATTGAAAGATCCCAGTAAGCCCATCGGAAGTTTCCTGTTTCTTGGACCCACAGGTGTCGGTAAAACATACCTCACAAAGGTGTTGGCAAAATACCT
>CALEPD010000077.1 GCA_937910265.1 uncultured Bacteroidales bacterium | reverse complement strand
CAAAAACACCATGTCCACCATCCCCCGCGGCATCCGCAACAACAACCCCCTAAACATCCGCATCAGTCCCAACCGCTGGCGTGGAAAAATCACACCATCCCAAGACCCCAGCTTCGAACAGTTCGAAAACATCACACTGGGTATCCGCGCCGCCTTTGTCTGCATCCGCACCTACATACGCAAATACCGCCTGGACACCCCACGCAAAATTATCTCCCGCTGGGCACCCGAATCAGAAAACAACGTCCAGTCATACATCGAAGCAGCCTGCACTCAAGCCGTCCTCAATCCCGACGAGCGCATCAACTACCAAGAAAAAAACAAAGTGTGCCGCCTCCTTTGGGGGATGGCCAAAGTCGAGACTGGCCGCGTCCTCTCATTTCAATATTTCGAAAACGCCTACGCCCTCACCTTCCTTTAGATCATAGTTTCAGTTTAAGGTTTTATCATACGCATTTAATGGGTTAATACGCAAAAATCAGTTATTAGTTCGCAAGTTTTTCATAATGAAAATTATTAAAATTTAGATTTGACTTACAGATTGTAGCGACAATCACCAACAGGCGGCCACGCGCGAGCGCAGCCGCCTGTTGCTTATTCTTACTCTGGTGAATATCATTCCAACCTTCTTCCATTGCCCCGAATACCATTCGGGTCTTCATATAATAATGTGTCCGTCTAGATTCATTCTAAATAACCACCCCAACCACGCAAAAACACCCTAAAATTTTTGCACCTTTCCCGTCCATCATCGTATCTTTGCACTGCCTCCGAGGGTAGTGGGCAACGCAGAGGTGCGACCCATGAGCGTAGGAGTGCAGGGTTCAGCAGAACTTAGGGCGGCGGCTCGATGGTTGAAAAACCTCGGTCGCCGTTTTTACATTTGTAAATCCCTATCCTTCTGAATCAGAGAAAACATTCTACTTATCATACTGGTGATTCTCTGAAATTTAAAACTCTAAACTGCCAAATTCACCTCGACCCTAAGTTCACAAAATTATGGCAAACACCATTCCTAGCAGTTGGATGTCGTACCACAAAGTTGATACGCTGCTCGCAAATCACATCCACCGTTTTTTGGCCTCGCTCGTCACAGAGTCCATCGCAGCTGACTACAAACCCATCACAGTCACCATGTCAAAGGAATTAGTTTCCGACATTTACGACTACCATCAACAAATGTGCACTGGCTATGTTCACCCACGTGCAGACAGCCGAAAATTTCTAGCCCTAAAACTAGCCACAGATTGGCGGGCTATCCATTCCTCAAATTAATAAAAACATCACAATTATGATAAAATCAACAGACCAAATCAAAATTGAGAATTTCATTATTCGATTATTAAAATTCTTCATTAGGCATCACAAGCCAGTACAAAATTTCATGTTACGCAACGCCGATTCAAAAAGGGTCCTTTGGTGTTTCATTTTTAAAGATTGTGCTTTGTTAGTTGAATATGTTCAATGGGTCACTAATATAGAGGTAATTTTTCACCCTTCCCTACAGTGCGAGGAAAGACTACCGGACTTTTGGAATGATGCTGATTTTCTTATTTTCTATAAAGATGCTTCATGCGTTGCAAATTTTACAAACGAAAAAAAAGTGAAACACTTCCACCTATAAAAAATCGCGGTTAAAACCGTCCTGCTAACCCCTACACGAAATAAAACCTAACCCAATCAATCCCTGTCGTAAAAATGGAAAAAGATTATAACTTCACACAGTTCATTTTCAGCCTAATCGCGTTGATTATTCTATTTTGTGCAGCTTGCTGCATCAACTATTATTCACAATCTTATTAAACATTCACAATTATGTTCGTATCAACAATTATTGGAAATCTAGGCTCTAATGCCGAGTTCAAAACAAAAGATGGTCGCGAGTTCGTCACGTTCTCGCTCGGTGTTAACGACCGTTGGAAAGACAGCGAGGGCAACGACCACGAGGAAACCCAGTGGATTTCATGTGTTCTAAATGGACGAAATGACAATCTGCTACCCTACCTTGTTAAAGGTGCCACAGTTTGCGTAATGGGCCGTACAAAGGCCAAGTTATACTCTAGCCCGAAAGACAAATGTATGAAGGCTGGTGTTAACCTCGATGTCATTCGACTAGAGTTGGTCGGCAAGCGTCCCGACGAAGTTCCATCCATGCTCTACGATACTCATGGCATTGGCCACGTTGTTTACAAAGCTTTCTACATTGCAGCCGCAGAAATTCCCGCCGTTGCTGATGGCTTATTAGTTACGCCCCAGCAGGAACGTTTCTGCATCGATGCCAACGGTTTCATATCAAAGTACATCGACCCTGCCACGCAGCAAACACCACAACAGGCAGCGGAAGAAGATAATAAAGACCCCTTCTAGTATGAGTAATTACCGTCTTTACAAAACGAGAGCACAAAAATATGTGCTCTCGTTTATCCTCGATGGATGGCGTGTTGTGGGAGAATTGGAGTTCCCAGGTAAATGCTATCAAAAATCATTCCGGCTACATAATGATGTTTTAAGAATATCAGCCACTGCCAGCGGCATCAAGCTTTACAAAAATGGCCGACTCTGCAAGCACGAGCAATAAGGTTACACGGTGCATAAATCTTGATTGGCTAGAGGTCTACTGCCACGAATCGGTCGACAACTATCCTCACAACGCTGACTACTTCCGCAGTCAGGGCTTTGAGGTCATTGAACGGCCATATGGCACGGCCATCTACCAAGAAATGTTTACCGTGTGCGACCAGTATGGTGAAAAGATGCTGGAGGTTCGCCGTAACCCCATCCGAGCAGAATATGGTAAGTTCCAAGTCATAGACATCTATTCCGCACACATCCGACTGGTCAACCGTTATTGTTACTACGCCAACGCAGCTGACATCATGAAACAATTTATCGAACGATATGGATTTATCTACCAAAGAATTTCTAGAGTTGACCTTTGTCTTGATTTTGAACGTTTTGATAGTGGCGACAACCCCAAAAAGTTCGTAATGCGCTACCTCAAAAAGCGATTCGCCAAAATCAACCAAGGCAACATAGCAGACGAATGGGACAGTATCACTTTCAACTCCATCAAGTGGGGAGCACCAAAGTCCATGGTCTCCACCAAGCTTTACAACAAATCTCTGGAATTAAAAGAGAAATCCGACAAACCCTACATCCGACAGGCATGGTGTGCTGCCCATCTTGTCGACAACCTCCAAATGACAAAACTAAAAAAGGATGGCAAGCAATACTCACCCGAAATATGGCGTTTAGAGTTCTCCATCAAGTCTGATGTCAAAGGATGGCTGGTAATGGAAAACTCCGACGGTGGCAAAAAC
>CALEPD010000076.1 GCA_937910265.1 uncultured Bacteroidales bacterium | reverse complement strand
ACGAAGAGGTTGATTTCTCGTACAAACAGACTGTTGAGTTGCGCACTCCCGACGGATCGGCCAACGTTTATCTGCTGCTTGCGGGCATGACTGTTGCCGCACGCCGTGGATTTGAGATGGAAAATGCTGTACAATATGCAAAGGACCGCTATGTGAGTGTGAATATATTCGAACACGAAGATGTGCTCAGCCGCCTCGATGTGCTTCCCGACAGTTGCGCCGCCAGCGCCGACCTGCTGGAACGCGACCGTGCCATATATGAGGACAAAGGTATCTTTATGCCGGCGTTGATTGACGGTATTCTCGCACAGCTCCGCTCGTACAACGACCGCACCCTCCGTGCCGAAATCGGTAACGACTCTCAGAAAATACTCGAGCTTGTCGATACCTTCATCCACTGCGGATAATGGAATTGAACGACATTGTATTGCTCATCGGTGGCAATGAGGGCGACCGCATGAAGCTTATATCACAAGCAACAGAACTGATAGAACAACATATCGGTTCTGTTGTTGCTTCCTCAGCATTGTATGAAACCGAAGCGTGGGGCTTTGAGTCGGCCACGCCGTTCTTGAACCAGGCACTGCGCATTGCTACCCCGCTTTCGCCAACTGCCGTCCTGGAGCAAGGACAGGCCATCGAACGGATGCTGGGACGGGTGGCGGTTGTGTCGCCCGACGGCGAAAAGCATTACAGCTCCCGACCTATGGATGTAGACATCATATTCTTCAATAGCGAAATCATCGACACCCCGCGCCTCGAGATACCCCATCCGCGTATGCATTTACGCAAGTTTGTGCTGCACCCATTGTGCGATATTATACCGGATTTCGTACATCCAACACTCGGAAAAACAGTATCGCAACTACTTTTTGAGTGTAAAGATGAGTGTCGGATAATAAAAAAGTGTTAAATCCGTTATCATAAGATTATGAAAATTGGTTTGCCCTTATTATTGGCGTTTCTGTACTGCCTTGGTACCGCCTCGCAAGCACAGAAATACACGCTGTCGGGTACAGTGACCGATAAGTCGAATGGAGAAACGCTTATCGGTGCCACTGTCATGGACACGCGTTCGGGCAAGGGTACCATCACCAATGAACATGGGCGCTATTCGCTGACCCTTTCCGCCGACACGGTGATGCTGCGCATCTCGCTGGTGGGTTGTCAGACTCAGTTCGACACCTTGTTCCTCAACACAAACACAACCATCAATTACCAATTGGTCTCCTCGGTAACCCTCAGCGAAGTGGTCATCCAGTCGGAGAAACCCACCGATTTCCGTTCCTCACGCATGAGCGCGGTGGAAGTGCCTGTAGAACAGTTGAAGGCTGTACCCGTGCTGTTCGGAGAAGCGGATATCATTAAAGCAATTCAGTTGTTGCCGGGAGTACAGAGTGGCAGCGAAGGCAGCTCGGGCATGTATGTGCGTGGCGGAGGTCCCGACGAAAACCTCTATCTGCTTGACGGCGTGCCGCTGTACAATGTGAACCACCTCGGCGGCTTTTTCAGTGCATTCAATACCGACGCCATCAAAAATGTAACCCTTTACAAGGGCAGTTTCCCTGCACGTTTCGGAGGCCGTCTGTCGAGTGTGCTCGATGTTACAACCAACAACGGCAACAACAAAGAGATTCACGGAAATGTGTCGATAGGATTCATTTCGGCCAAATTCAACCCCGAAGGTCCCATCGTAAAAGAGAAGACCACCTTCAACATCTCGGCACGTCGCACCTACGCCGATTTCCTGCTCCAGCCACTTGTGGAGAGGCTGGCCGTCGATGACAATGGCAAGACCAAAATGTCGGCAGGCTATTACTTCTACGACCTTAATGGCAAGCTGACGCACAAGTTCTCGGAAAAAAGCCGTCTTTACGGCAGTTTTTACTATGG
>CALEPD010000075.1 GCA_937910265.1 uncultured Bacteroidales bacterium | reverse complement strand
ATGTTTACACCAGCAATTTCGACATGGTGCTTACCGACTACACAAGCCTTGAAGGGGTGGGTGTTGTTCCCGACATCGAATGTATACTGGACCAAGATCTGCTCGAACGCGGCACCGACAACCAGTTTGAACGTGCAATTGAATTTATAAAAACCGGAAAATAACAGTCAGTTTAATTCGACAGTTTGGAAACAGGCATTCTTAAGGCATACTTAGGAATGCCTGTTTCGATGTTCGGCTGCTTGTATTTTTACAAAAAGAATTGGAATAAATAGCATTCTTTTTTTTCATTTCGGAAATATTCGTATATTTGTAATACATGATGAGTTGAGCGAAATGCCCCTGTGGCACGTTTCCCTTGTTCAAAATGAACACTTTATATTTAACAATAGTCTAATCCAAAAGTAACAAACTAATGGAAAAGCGAATAGGAACCATATCGATATTGGTGTGCGACCGCACCCAATCGCATTCAATCAACGACATTCTTTCAGAATACGGTGACATAATTTTATGTCGTCAAGGCCTGCCGTTTCAAGACAAGCCCGTAGCTGTCATTTCTTTAATCGTCAACGGCTCGTCCGACAAGATAAATGCCCTCAACGGCCGTATCGGCCGTTTGCCAGGCGTCGAATGTAAAGCCATGCTGGCAAAACATGCCGAATTCTAACACCCACAATCATCATTTTTAACGAATAAAAAAAACACAATAATATGAAACACCAGAATTTTATCGACCGCGAAAAGTTGTATTCGATGCTTGAAAACAACACGCCCACCGAAAGTCAACTGAACGACATTTTAAACAAAGCCCGAAACCTCAAGGGACTGAATCTTGAAGATGTTGCCAAACTGCTTTGCGTTAATGATACAGAAGGTATAAACAAAATCCTCGACACTGCAGAATACTGCAAAGACGAAATCTACGGAAAACGTCTCGTGCTATTTGCCCCCATCTATACAGGAAATGCCTGCGTAAACAACTGTGTGTATTGCGGATTCCGTCGTGACAACAAGACTTTGAAACGCAAAATCCTCACCCTCGACGAGATTGAACAAGAGACAAAGCAACTGCTGCGCATGGGACACAAGCGTGCCTTGCTCATCTGTGGCGAAAGTCCGCGTAATGATGCCGACTATATGGTTGAGGCCATTCGTCGCACCTACGCCGCCAAGGATGAGAAGGGCAGCCAGATACGCCGTATCAACATCGAACTTGCCCCAATGAGTGTACAAGATTTCGCCAAACTCAAAGCAGAGCGTATTGGCACTTACGTATGTTTCCAAGAGACTTACGACCCCATTGAGTACGAAAAATTCCATCCCGCAAACACACCCAAAGGCAACTATCTCAACCGCCTCACGGTTATGGACCGAGCCATGGAAGGTGGTATCGACGATGTAGGCCTGGGTGTATTGTTCGGATTGGTTGACTATCGTTTTGAAATACTTGCCATTATGGAGCATGCTCGCCATTTGGAAGAGGATTTTGGTTGCGGCCCACACACCGTCAGCTTCCCGCGTATTGAGCCTGCGGAAGGCACTCCTTTCAGCCTTCCCGAAAACATACCGCATCCGGTCAGTGACGATGACTTCAAGAAAATCGTTGCCATCATCCGTATCGCGATGCCATACACAGGAATAATCATATCCACACGTGAGCGTCCCGAAATGCGAGACCAACTTATCCGTTTCGGAGCCAGTCAACTCAGTGCCGCCAGCGAAACCAATCCCGGCGGATATGAAGAGGACAACACCGGAGCTCAGTTCACGCTTGGCGACCACCGTTCGCTGGATGAGGTCATCAGCGTAATGATTGACGGCGGCTACATCCCCAGCTTCTGCACCGGATGCTACCGCAAGGGTAGGGTTGGAGCTGACTTTATGGATTTGGCAAAACCCGGTTTGATCAAAGAATATTGCAAGCCTAACGCCATGTTTACATTCCGCGAATACCTCGAGGATTATGCTTCGCCAGAAACCAAGGAAAAAGGTTTGAAGTTGCTCAAGCAACTTACCCAAACCTTTAGCAAAGAAGACTTGAAACGCCGAGTAGAAGGCAATCTCTGCAAAATTGGAGAGGGCGAACGCGACATCTATTTCTAACTGCAATATGCTCATTCGAGACAATGAGTATCTAAGGTGAAACATCATGAATCTCCATAAGTGGGTTCTGCATCCGGCAATGCCGGGGTGTAGGACCCATTTTCATTTAGGTGGAACCATTGAACACGTTGACACGATCGACATTCTACCGACAGCGAATTTGCTGCGATTTCAACATAACGTTGCGTTTTAAAATTCTGCCGATACCGTATTCTGCAGTAGCCGTATTACCAAAAAGAGATCACATTTGAGTTGTTTTTGCAACAATTGCGCATGGTTGCATCCAATTATTTTTTGTTGAACAGAGAAAAAAACGTATCTTTGTAAACCCAAATAAGATAGTTAAATAAATATAATACTAATAATTAACAAATTACAATTATGCAACCAAAAGGTAATAAATACGGTGTACACCGTGTAATTGAGCCGAAAGGCGTTCTTCCCCAACCAGCCAACAAATTGGACAACAACATGGACGTTATTTACGACAACGAAATCCTCATCGATGTCCAGACTTTGAACGTTGACTCAGCATCTTTCACCGACATCATGAACTACGCAAAGAGCCAGGCTAAAAATCCGGACGATATGAATGAGGTAATGGAAGAGGTCAAGAAAGAAATGCTCCTCAATGTTGAACTGCAAGGCAAGCATCGCAACCGTCGTACAGGTTCTGGTGGTATGTTGCTCGGTAAAGTTGAGAAAATCGGTGACGCTTTGAAAGGCAAAATCGATCTGAAAGAAGGTGACCGTATTGCCACTTTGGTTTCTTTGTCACTTACTCCGCTCCGCATCGATTCATTCGGTGAAATCCGTCCCGAAATCGACCAGGTTGACATCCAGGGTAAAGCCATCCTCTTCGAGAGCGGCATCTACGCCAAGATTCCCGATGATATGCCCGAGAAACTTGCCCTCAGTGCACTCGACGTTGCAGGTGCTCCCGCGCAGACCGCAAAACTTTGCCAATATGGCCAGACCGTTGTCGTTCTCGGTGCCGGTGGCAAGAGCGGTATGCTCTGCTGCTATGAGGCTAAAAAGCGCGTAGGTGTTACCGGTAAGGTTATCGGTATTGCCAACAGCCCCAAAAGCACCCAGCGTATCAAGGATCTCGGTTTCTGCGATATCGTTGAGAGCGCAGCCGGCATGACCCCCGTACAGGTATACGAGCTCATCGAGCGCCTTACAGACGGTAAGATGGCCGACGTTACCATCAACTGCGTAAACGTTCCCGACCAGGAAATGACCGCTGTACTCATCACCAAAGACGACGGTATCGTTTACTTCTTCTCGATGGCCACCAGCTTCACCAAAGCCAGCCTCGGTGCCGAAGGTATTGGTAGCGATGTGAACATGATTATGGGTAACGGCTATACCAAAGGCCACGCCGAATTCACCCTCCAGGAGCTCCGCGAAAGCCCCGAATTGCGTAAGATCTTCGAAGAACTCTACGCTTAATCATATCAATCGGATGGAGGCGAGAGCTTCCATCCGGTTCTATTGTCATGTATAGACAGCATAACATCAAAACAATCTAATAGACATAGTTATGAGACTAAACGGATGCCGCTTTGGAACACACAGGGTCATTTCTCCCCTGGGCACACTGCCTCAGCCTGCCCAGAAACTCGACAACACCATGGAGATTTATGACAATGAGATACTCATTGAAGTGTCGACACTCAATATCGACTCGGCAAGCTATACTCAAATACGCCACGCATGTGGAGACGATGCCGACCAAATGAAAAAAATGATTCTCTCTATTGTTGAAGACCGGGGCAAGATGCAGAACCCTGTTACGGGTTCGGGCGGTATGCTTATTGGTACTGTAAAGGAAATAGGCCCCAACTTTCATAGCAACAACAAAGTGAAAGTTGGCGATAAGATTGCCACTTTGGTATCACTCTCATTAACTCCGCTTAAAATTGAACGCATCAATAACCTTGACCCCATGCACGATCAGGTGGACATTAGCGGTCAGGCAATATTGTTTGAAAGCGGACTCTTTGCCGTGCTTCCCGACGACATACCTGAACGACTTGCATTAGCCGCTCTCGACGTAGCAGGTGCGCCGGCACAGGTAGATCGTCTTGTTACCGAAGGCGACATTGTCTGCATTATTGGCGGTGGTGGTAAGAGCGGTGTGCTCTGCTGCTATCAAGCCATGAAAAATGTGGGTAAATATGGTAAGGTAATTGTTGTGGAATACAGCGAGAAAAACGCCCAACGCATCAAGGATATGGGATTGGCAACCGACATTATTGTTGCTGATGCCACCAATGTAATGGATGTTTACCGTAAAGTTATGAATATTACGGGTGGTCGCGGTACCGATGCGACCATCAACAATGTCAATGTTCCCTCCACTGAGATGACATCCATTCTGATAACCAAGGGACAAGGCTGTGTATACTTTTTCTCCATGGCAACAAGTTTTACCAAGGCTGCCCTTGGTGCCGAAGGTGTAGGCAAAGACATCAACCTCATTGTAGGCAACGGCTACGCACGCGGCCATGCCGAGCTTACCCTCAACATACTCCGCGAATCGAAAGAAATACGCGAACTATTTGAAACTTTATACGCATAACAATATAAATTATAAATTATGAAAGTCAACCGCAGAAAAGAGATGTTCCCCAACGTCACTGACGAACAATGGAACGATTGGAAATGGCAGGTAGCTCATCGTATTGAAACCTACGAACAATTAAGTCAATACTTCACTTTTAACGATGAGGAAGCTGAAGGTATTAAAAAAGCCTTGGCTAAATTCCGTATGGCCATCACTCCCTATTACTTAAGTCTTGTCGACCCCAACGACCCATACGATCCCATCCGTCGTCAGTGCATTCCC
>CALEPD010000074.1 GCA_937910265.1 uncultured Bacteroidales bacterium | reverse complement strand
CAGCGCAACGCGGTGCATCCACGCAACAGCGTCAAGCCACGAAGCCTCGTCCAAACCAAAGCTCGCAAACAGCAAATCCGCATTCGGAGCCAGGCCCATATAGTTTCCGTCAATGCCACGTCCGGCGGCGATGCCAGCCACATGGTTTCCGTGTGTGCCGTAGCCATACAGTCCCGAAGTGTCGCCCTCGGCTGCAATAAGTGCATCATAACCAATAAACTCGGTACCATAATCAAAACCCTCAGGGTGAGGTCCCGACAATTTGTAGTGGTCCCATGCACGCAGCAGCCTGTGGTTGTCCGTGCCGTTGTTGTTGAAATTCGGGTGAGTATAGTCAAAACCCCAGTCGGTGATGCCTATAATCACATCAGTGCCGTCAAAGCCCTGAGGCAAGTCAATGCCCGAATACACACTGTCCACGCGGGTCTCCTCACGCACACGGTTGCAGAGCGGCGCCAGATCGCGCGCAATAGTGTATTGCACAATCGATGGCTCCCGTTCAAGCACGGCAACTTTCGATGGGGTAAGTCTCAATGTGATGATGTCGCCGATTCTCGACCCAACTTTAATCCCTTGCCTTTCAATTTTTCTGGCGTCAAAGTCGCTGGTCACCTTCGCAAGCATGCGCACTTCGCTGTTCTGTTTCGTTTCCGTTGATAGACTTTTTATCTCAATGCCACATTTGTTTTGTGCAAATGAAAAGGCTATTGCATTGAGTAATAGGGCGATTGCTATGATTTTTTTCATATCGGCAATTATGTTTATATCTTGCAAATGTACGTTTTTTTTTTAATATATTAATATAACGTCGCCAATTTCAGCACATTTCTCAATTTTCACCCCGCACACCCCGTTCCGGCATCCCCAACAATCCAATTCTTTCCTGCCCATTTTCTTCCCATTCTCAATCCTCATGCAACACTTTATGTAACCATACACTACATTTTGTTTTACCGATATATACAAAATTTCCATTTACACCAAATTACAGGTATCCTTCATACCCAATTTTCCTCCTCCCGATACCACAACAATCCAGTGCCTCTCACATCTCTAATCCCCCCCTTTTTTCCAAGCAATCTTACCGTGTCTCTCACCCTTGCCGACGAGACCTTATTATTTGCACATTTCGCAATAAAATGTAACTTTGTACGGGGTATATTATCTCCTTGGTTGTTTATATTGTATTGATACCGTATATATTATATGCATTCTCGCCTATGGTTGAATGTGGGTGTCACGCAAAACATCTGTATTATCATGGAACAAAAATATGACGTTTTTATATCTTCCAAAAGCGAAGACTATCACTTGGCCGAACAAATATACGATTTTCTGAAGGAAAATAATTTGTCCGTCTTTTTGGCCAGTAAGGAACTCGACCGATTAGGCGAAGCTCATTTTGCTGATGCCATTGATTGTGTTCTTGACAATTCGTCTCATATGGTTGTGGTTGCTTCTTCTTTGCAGCATATAAAATCAAAATGGGTGCAATACGAATGGAGTCTATTCAGCAATGACCTTAAGAGTGGTTACCGTACGGGAAATTTGTTGACGGTCTTAAGCGATTCTGTACAAAAGAATGTTTTGCCGGCCAGTTTGCGTCATCAACAGTCTTTTTCTTTCAACAATTACACCAACGGTATATTGCATTATTTAACGTGCAGTAACGCCGACGGCAATCAACCTCCTACACCATCACCCCAAATAAAAGGCCACATAAACGGCCACGATTATGTCGACTTGGGCCTGAGTGTGAAATGGGCCACCTGCAATGTGGGAGCGACGCAACCCGAGGGCTATGGCGAATATTTCGCCTGGGGCGAGACGGAGACCAAGACGGAATATACCAAGGAGAACAGCAAGACAAGGGGCAAGCCGA
>CALEPD010000073.1 GCA_937910265.1 uncultured Bacteroidales bacterium | reverse complement strand
TTTTTGTTGACTTTGTGTCAACTTTTTTCAGCGCAAGACAGTTATTCAAATACAACTATAATAAGGCAATTAAAGAAGTCGTTCGATTACAAAACATAAAGAAAACTGAAGATGTCATTATACCAATCAACAACTACTTTATTGACAACGAGGTTTACTGGAATAAAGATGTCACTCCTACTGAAATTGAAAAGACTGCATTTCTAGAGGTGATAATAAGAATATTTCAGTTTTTATTCGGTACCTTAATTTGTAAAGACTGTATTTTGTTCAAAGCTAATAAAATTGATTATAGCCAACATGCATATGAAATAATCAAAGAAGCAGGAACAAGAATGCATCGTGATGAACTTTTTAAACGGTTAAGTGATGTATGTATTGCAAAAGGGCTAAGTATTAACTTTTCTGATTCTTCCCAAATATCAACATTTCTCACTAAAGACTCTCGCATTGTTCCAATTGGAAAATCTGGATATTGGGGTCTGAAAGAATGGGGAGAGAAAGTTGGAAGCATTCGTGAATTATCAATCAATATAGTTAAACAACATCGGAAACCCATTCATATTAGCGACTTAATTAGACTTGTTATGGAAGCCAGACCAGACTCGAACGAAAAAAGTGTTTCTTCTGTAATTAGACAAACAACATCAAGTGGAGAACTTTTATTATTCTATAACGATTATATTGGTAATCCAAATGCAAAATATGTAAAAGACTTTGTGCTGATGCCTCAAAGTTTTGATGAATGGTTGAAAGCATTCAAAAATTTTGTTTTAAAGAATAAAAGATACCCTTTTAGTAATCAGGATTTTGAAGGATATCTTTATCGTCGGCATTACAGGACAAGTCAGCTTACCGATCTTTCCGCAGAAGAAATAGTTAAATTTGATGCCCTTGAAAAAGAACTAGCACATTACCCACACAATACATTAGAATACAACTTTTTGCACAATTGTAATCTATACAAAAAGTTTGTAGAAGGGAATAACCGTATGCTCACAAAATCCGATGACAAAGAACTATTCAAATGGTTTTACACTGCCAGCCGCGATTACAGTACATATAACGACAATCGCAACATGTATTTTGGCCAACTTCTTCAATACTTGTCAAGTAAATTATATTAAAAATGAAATGTTCGGTGTATATAGGTAATGGATTTGACATTGCCTGCGGATTCAAAACAAAATACTCTCAATTCATAGAGAGTGCTGTATTCTCAGAATTGAAGAAGAATTGTAGTCTTGCACAATGGATTGGTTGCAAGTATAATGAGGATAAAGACAAATGGAGTGACTTAGAAGAGTTGCTTTTCGTTTATTCTCATCAACTTGCAACAAAATTCAGGTTAGCTCCACATGAATTTGAAAAAGAGACGTGCTTGTTTAAGGAAGACCACATGAGACTTGTACTTGCACTCCAAGATTATATCACTGACCAATATTCATCCAATGGAAATGATAAGATTCCTCAAATTATAGACTCTTGGCAAAGTTGTTTAGAGATTGATCGGGTATGTTGTTTTAACTATACCCCCTTTGTCGTATTAGAAAAGCTTTTGTCCGACTACATTATGCTAGACCGAGTTCACGGAAGTCTTTCTCCTCAAGTAAAAGAAAACGATATCAAGGTGAAGTTAGGTATTGACAGAGTTATGAAGGTCTGCAATGAACACTCTTTCTTATATAAGGATACAATGCCTAGATACGCAAATGGTATATGGGTAGAGCCAGACGAAAGACTAATTGCAAGTGCAACAATTGTAAGGACCGATTTTCATCCGTCTTTTAATAATGATGATGTAATAATCATCTATGGTTGTTCATTAGGAAGAAGTGATACTGCATATTACCGATACTTGTTCAACAATGCACAATACAAAAGAATAATAATTTATCATTATGGTAAAAAGGAAAAAGATGTCTTTGAGCGTCGGATAAATGAACTAACAATGCACTCTTTTGATATGCGGATTGTGCGGTATATTGATAGTTCGATAGATAATGGTTATCGGGTGGATTTCAGTAAATACATATCATAAGATTTGATATTTGAAACCTACTGACTGCAGCTCGTTATCGCCCAACGCCGCATCATCATTGAGCAATACATAGCCCCCCCCCTTCCGCCCCACCGGCAACCCTGAAAGGGAGCTGAGCACCGCTGAAAAAATCAATTTAAGCGAAGAACCGCCCCGCCCAAAAACGCCTCTCCCCCCGCCAACTCCAAATCCTCTTCTCCTATCTAGGTGAACCATAAGCCTCCCCCTCCCAAAAAACATTAAACACCGAGGGCGAGACCACCCAGCCTCGTCCTCGGTTATTCTTAGGTTAATAGTTTCCTATATTTTCTCAATTTTATCATTCTACTTTTTTACCCACAATTTTTCGTTACCAATTTGTGGAATGGCTGAATCATCTGAAACAAGAGTAAACCTTCGCCGTAAAATATCACAAACATTTTCTGCCATATTAGACCTCCATCCATCACTAACCTTTGGTATGGGTTTGGTATCATCTTCGGCAGGATATAGGTCAATAGTATAATGCCAAAAATTCAACATTGTAGGAGCATGATTAACCCGTGCTTCTCCAAATAAATTTACGATTCTAAGGCTCTTATTCTCAGGATTCTCTAATAAATTCTCCCATTCTTCCAAGTAGAGAGTCGCAACACCACTTTTCTTTGATATTGCTAATACTTTCTCTTTATATTCTTTATACTCTCTTGGCTTATGGAAGTTACGTATATACGGGATTTTATATTTATGAATTTCTTTTAACTGCCATCCAACTACCGTGACATTATGATAATAGGTATAGTTGTTTTCGTTTACCATTTCTTCTGGAACAACTATCCCATCATGCCATGGGGCTTTACCGTCATTGCTGGGAAGGAAATGAAAATGTTCTACAATAAAAGAGGTGCCTAATAGACTGCAGGACAATCCTGGTATTCTGTTGAGGGGTAATTTTTCCGGCAATATGGAAAGCATATCTTCTCCCAAAGAGAAATCAAAGCATTCCTCCGGTCGACCATTTAACATATGACCGAGCATGGCATCTTGACAAAAACCAATTATTTCTGAAGAGAGAACACCCTCTCTCCAGTTTTGTTTTGGCAAGATTTCGTGCGGGTACTGTGGAATACTCATTCCTATGCTAATTCAGCAATACGAGATTCAACCTTTTTTAAATACCCAGACAATAGTTCAACGTTTGCTGAGTCTGATAATAGGAGATCCCTTTTGTGGAATAGATTGAACATAACATAGGAATCATCCTTTGTACTTAATGGTTTTGAGATTGATAACAAAATATCGTTAGGTAGTCTGTATGCGACGTTCAGTACTTCGCTTTCAAAGTCGCAGTTGACGGATACTTTTTCTACATTAATCTCACCGATACCTTTTGTGATAATTCTCATCACAGGCATCATTTTTTCCATTTCGTCGGGATGAATCATGGCTAAATTGGCAAAACTTATGAATGTCTTATCCGACGTGGATAGTATTTTATTTGCAAAGATCTCAATAGCGTTAGGAATGATTTCGTCCGAGCTATTGTTTTTAACTTCTACAAAAGTAAGAGGCTCTAACGACTCTTCAATACTATATCTAAACTGATTGTTCTGCTCAGCCAAAGCATTAATACTGGAAAGTGTAAATAAAGAAATCATTACACTTGTACGAAGGCTCTTAAGTAAAACATCACCGATATGGCAAATGGGCTTATACATATTCCTAATTTTTCATTTTTTCGATAATATCTTCTTTGACGCACCAGTGAAATGCATCAAATAGTATCTTATTATATTTTTCCATCCGATTCATTAGATCGGCTACAGGGAATTCTCCATCCTTTGATTCTATTGAGTTTACTAGAGTTAACTTGTCATGTTTGTCGAAGAAATCTGTTTTCTTTATTCCAAAGACAGTTGTAAAAGTAGTCCCGGACTCATCATCATCGACAGACCATGTTTTCTCTAAACTATTAAGCGCTTTATATAAGTTAATACTTGTGGGAATCAATTGCATCAAATCTTTGCAAAAAACCTCGCTCATAAAACTTCGGATATTATAATCCTCAGTATTACTTTTAAAATACAATGCGCTATATTTTCTAACGACTAATCTAGTTATGCTGGATACTCCAAGAATGCTAAGATATTTGATTAACCATTGCCAATATGGCATCGATGCCTCAAAAGATGAGTATGTCGGGGTACACAGTGTAACTTCTGCATAGTCCCAACCGAATTTTAATGCAATAGCATTATCTTTTGAACAAAAGGTTGCACGTTCAGTATCGGAAAGACCTTCCAAATTAACTTTTTCGTTTGTGAATTGCATGAAAAAACCTCGTAATGCATCCATGTCAACTTTGGATTGCTTTACTTTAGGAAATTCAACTGCAACTCGAACATCTTTCAGGAAAGTTTTCTTATATGTGCAGTGCTCTATTTGCCCAAATGGATATGCCATTTTTTCCGTTTATATTTTTATTATTTCTTTATAAAAAAGAATATTATTCGCCGATGCAAAGATACAACTTTTTTCTCAATCCACAACTATATCTATTGATTTTGTTTTTATATGATTGAATTAGAGTATATTGTAATTGTGTTAAAATGCAGTAAATGGGTGCGAACTATATATTTGGATGCAATTAAAGGGGATTTAAACAGTCATTTTAACCTCCCAAACGTGTGTTAAAAAACCTTGTTTCCCACCTCTCATTTCCTCTTTTTGCGCTTCTTCCCCCTCCCTCTTTTCGCGACAATCCCACCCCGAACACACCCGTAACGCACCCCTGACGCCCACCGGAAGCTGACAAAGCCCGATTCCGTTTTTTCCCACCCCTATACTTTTGCGCCGTCTTTCGAAAGATACAGAAATCAAAAGTTTAACAAAAAACAGAAAGGAACAAACAATGGGAAAAATCTTTGGAGCAAACACCAAAATCAGTGGTAAGGTAGGCCAGCTCCTCTACCGCCAGACCCGCACGGGCACCGTCATCAGCGAGCTGCCCGTCAAGCCCGCTATCCCGCGACGCAGCGCACGACAGATGGACCGCCGCACCCAGTGGGGCAACCTCGCCGCCATCTACAAACAGTTCGACAGCATGCTCCGTCGGGGCTACGAAAACCTGCCGCCTCAGATGTCCGTCTTCAACGCCTTCATCCAGGCCAACATCGACGTGGTCAAGGTCTATATCACCAAGACCATCCGGCTCAACGGCGGCGCCATCCTCGCACCCTATCAAATCACGCTCGGCAGTCTGCCGAGCATCAGCATGGCCAAGAACGCCTCCAACATCCTTGTAAGTGGCATCCGGCTGGGTTCCCTCGCCATCGACGCCAATACCACCATTGGCCAGTTCTCACAGGCTGTCATCGACAACAACGATTCTTTCGACGAGGGCGACCAGCTCACCTTCTTCCACGGCATCCAGTCCATCGACACCGTGACCCGCACTCCCCGTGCCACCATCCGTGGCTACAAGGTTGTGCTCTCCACCGCCGAAGATACCAAGCTGTGGGATGTCGTGGATAGGATTGGCTTCTCTGTGACCGACAACTGCCTCGCCACCTCGCAGCAGATCACCAACGGCGCTGCCGTATGGGTGCATAGCCGCGAGACTGCCGACGGCGCCCTGAAGGTCAGCACACAGCTCTTCTTCGTCGAGAACTCTGCCCTTGCCACCTATCAGGGACGCACGGCCTTCACCGCCGCCGCCAACAGCTACGGCGGCATCAACTCCGCCGCCGTCTATCTCCAGCCCGAAGTCGTAGGCCTCGATCCCGTCACGCCCTGACTGCCCACCCTCCGCCGACTGCTCCACGGAGGACGCTCCCTCGTCCTCCGTGGCCACCGGCTAACCCTCACCAGTAGTTAAGATGTAACAAGGGTTGTCCTGTGTGGGTGGCTTCAGCCACCGCCCATTAAACCCATTAGACCCATTAGACCCATCAAAATGAACATCAACCAATGGAAGACTTAGAGATTACCACCCTGCCTGTCGCCGACCGTCGCGACCTTCCAAAGCTCCGCACCCTGGGCTATGATGACGAGGGCAACGCCGCACAAGTCCGTCTCTCCGACTTGTTGCCGCAACAGATTCTGGCCGCCAGTATCGACTTCATGAACGGCCTTTATATCGCCCGTCAGCCTTTCGTCCCTGGCACCTCCGAGGTCTATGTCAACGGCCTCCGCTACACCATCGGCAAGGACTACAAGGAACTGGTCAACGACAATGCCGCCGATGGCTTCGAACTCCCCGGCATCGAAAGCAGCGACGAGATAATCCTCAAGGCAGTAGTAATCACCCATTAAATCAATGAATTGTTAAGTATGCTGCAATATCATTGCAGCCCCAAAATCAAAAAGTTATGCAGAAACTCAAAGTAAAACAAATCGACGGCGTAGTATCGCCCGCAGTCTCCGACGACTGGTCAACCCTGACCGACCAACTGGCCACCGCCGCCTCAACAAGTGAGAAAATCAACAATGCCGTAAGCGACGCTATGGGCGGCGCACTCCAGTCTGTCACAGGCGGCAGTGCCGAAACAGGCAAGTATGTCTCTGCCGTCACCAAAGAAGGCACCGCTGTCAAGGTCGCCAAGACCGCTCTCCCTGTCACAGGAGTCAACACCACCAACACCGCTGGCACAGGCACCACCACCAAGGCTATTGTCAGCCTCGCCCTCTCCAGCGGCAAGGTTGTGGCCACGGAGAAAAACATTGCCTTCCCCAATCCTCCTGTCCTCACCCTCGACAGCGTGGACTTCACCGCCGAGATTACACTCACCAAGCCGCCCTATGGCGATAGTGCCGTGGGAGTCTTCGTCAACGGCCTGATGCAGCCGCCCTCCGACTACACCCTCTCCGACAACAAACTCACCTTCAAAGACCCCTCCCACTACGCCAAAGGCGACACCGTCAACGTCATCTACCTCACCGCCGCCTAAACCCTAACTACAGCAAGCCGACCGCACCGCGGGCAGTCGGCTTGCTCCCCTTTATTTCGCCCATTAAGCCCATTAGGCCCATAAAACCCATAAGAAATGCGAACAATCACCGAAATCATCATCCACTGCACCGCCACGTGCCCCAATGCCATCTGTACGGTGGAATCCATAAGGAGATACCACCGTTCCCTCGGCTGGCACGACATCGGCTATCATTATGTCATCTATTATGATGGCAGCGTCCGCTCGGGCCGTCCCGTCGAAGAGGTCGGTGCCCATTGCCCTGGCCATAACGCCCAGAGCATCGGCATCGCCTATGTCGGCGGCCTTGATACTGACGGCCACGCCACCGACACCCGTACCGAAGCCCAACGTCTCGCCCTCCTTCAATTAGTAAAAGACCTCAAGGAAGAGCACCCCATCACCTTCATCCACGGCCATAATGAGTATGCCAACCGCGCCTGCCCCTGCTTCGACGTCCAGCAATGGAGAAAAGAGGTAGGATTGTAACCATCAAAAGCCCCATCGGGGCGACAGAATTTAGCCGTGGGTGAAGCGCAGCGAAACCCACGGGAAACCGACACAAAAACATTTAGAACCCTGTAGGGGCGACACAAAAAAAACAATGTATCATGAGCAATTTATGGAACATCCTATTGTCCGTCCTAACCCTCGTCGCCGGTGGCGGCTGGCTGTTCGACCGCCGCCGTCACCGTCAGGAGGTCGAAAGTCTGAAGGCCGACAACCGCCAGAAAGACATGAACCTCTCCAAGATGTACGTCGAGGAGTTCAAGGAAAACATCGCCGATCCCCTGCGGCGTGAAGTCAGGGAATTACGCACCGAAGTAAACCATTTGAGAAATGCAATACAAAGGATTAACGACTGCCCTCATAGCGACGCTTGCCCTGTTTACAGTGAGTTGCAGAAGCAGCAAGACCGCGACGCATCAAACCCACAGTGAAGCCGTCCACGACACCGTGATAGAGACAGTCACCCTCACCCTCCACGACACCATTCGTGAAACTACCACAATCACCATCCAAACCAACGAAACCGGCGACACCACGCGCCTCACCACCACCACCGACCGCGAGAAGATAATCTCTCGCGACCGCGCCGCCTTCCAAACTCATGCCACCACCCAAACCGAAACCCAATCCACCGCCAAGGAATCAACTACTACAACCCCCATCATTCCCAC
>CALEPD010000072.1 GCA_937910265.1 uncultured Bacteroidales bacterium | reverse complement strand
ACGACCCACTCCACAAGAGCGCAACACATTCACCACAGAAGTAATTCCAGAAAAAGCCATCTTAGTAGCAGTATGCCAGCAAGGTATCACCATGGAACGAGTTGAGGAATACCTCAATGAACTTGCTTTTCTGCTCGAAACAGCCGGAGGTATTCCTGTAAAAAAGGTAATACAAAAGATGGAACGCCCTGACACCCGAACATATGTCGGTAGTGGAAAACTTGAAGAGATAAAAGAATACAAGGAAGCCCTGGATGCCGATTTCTTTGTTTTCGATGACGAACTAAGTCCTTCGCAATTGCGGAACCTGGAAAGAGCATTAAATTGCAGAATATTAGACAGGACAACACTAATTCTGGACATCTTTGCCAAAAGAGCCCGCACCTCGACTGCAAAAACCCAAGTAGAATTAGCCCAATTACAATATATGCTCCCGCGATTGACACGCATGTGGACACACTTGGAACGACAACGAGGCGGTATCGGTATGAGAGGTCCGGGAGAAACACAGATAGAGACTGACCGAAGAATTATCACAGAGAAAATATCGTTGCTCAAAGAAAAACTGAAAGCAATTGACAAACAAAAAACCTTGCAACGAAAAAACCGAGAGAGTCTTGTAAGGGTTGCATTGGTAGGATACACAAATGTCGGGAAATCGACACTAATGAACTTGCTAAGCAAGAGCGATGTATTTGCTGAAAACAAGTTATTTGCCACACTTGACACTACCGTACGAAAAGTAGTGATGGGCAATCTGCCGTTCCTACTTACCGATACTGTCGGTTTTATACGCAAACTTCCCCATGGCCTTGTTGAGTCATTCAAGTCGACATTAGATGAAGTAAGTGAAGCTGACCTGCTTGTTCACGTTGTCGATATCTCACACCCTGACTACGAAGAGCAAATTGTAGCCGTCAACAAAACCCTTGAGGAAATTGGAGCATCGAACAAACCGACCCTCCTTGTCTTCAACAAAATAGATGCATACACCTATATTGAAAAAGAAGAAGACGATTTAACACCCATGACAAAAGCAAATTGGAGTTTGGAAATGCTTGAGGAAAGTTGGATGGCAAAAATGCAGAATCAATCGGAAAGCAAGGTTATATTCATCAGTGCTACCAACAAGAACAACATTGATAATTTAAGAGAACTCATGTACGACAAAGTCAAACGGATTCACGCTGTTCGATATCCGTATAACAATTTCTTGTATTAGTGAAATTGCATACCCTACGGATTATTCCCAATAAAAGTCTAATTCAGATTAAAGAAGTCGTATACCAACTTTGCCTTGGCGTTACCGATTACTTGCGCCAATTCGTCAATCGATCGCTTTGCGATTTGCTTAACCGAACCGAACTTAAGCAACAACTCTCTGGCCGACACTTCACCAATACCCTGTATGTCGGTTAGTTGAGTACGGATTGTACCCTTACTTCGCTTGTTTTTATGAAAAGTGATTGCAAAACGATGAACTTCGTTCTGGATTTGCTCAAGCAATAGAAACAGCGGGTCGTTGGGTTTCATTCCAATAACTTGCGGTGGAAATCCAAACAACAACTCGGAAGTACGATGTCGGTCGTTTTTAACCAAACCAGCAATAGGAATATCCAACTGCAACTGTTCCTTGATTACTTGATGCGCCACCGACATTTGTCCGATACCACCGTCGACAATCAATAATTGAGGTAAGGGGAGCGACTCATCCGACAACCTTTTGTATCGACGATATATCACTTCTGCCATAGAAGAATAGTCATCGGGGCCCTCAACTGTTTTAATATTGAATTTCCTATATTCCTTTCGATTGGGTTTTCCGTTTGTAAAACGGACCATTGCCGCAACAGGATAAGCACCCTGAATGTTTGAATTGTCGAAACATTCAATATTCACAGGGAGTTGAGTCAACTTCAGAGCATGTTGTATACGCTCCAACAAATGTTCATTACGGCGAGATGTGCCCTCGTCGGGATCAACCAAAGCGCGGTGGTGTTCGCGCTGCTGCTTATAGGCAACCACATTCCTTATCGACAAATCAAGCAGTTCTTTTTTGGCGCCTCGGGACGGATTGGTTTGTTTGACATAGTCTTCCGGGAGGTCGATCACCTTCAATGGCAATACAACTTCACGGGCGGTACTTCCCGTTTGCTCATGCAGTTGAGGGAAAACTGTGGAAAGTATTTCCTCGTCAGATTCATCAAGTTGTTTTTTTATTTCGGAAGAAAAACAATAGACGACACTACCGCATTTTATCCTCATCATGTTTACATACGCAAAACGGCTATCGGACAGAATGGAAACCACATCGACATCCTTTATTGCCGTATCAACTACAGTTGACTTGCTTTGGTAATCGGTAAGCAGCCGTATTTTTTTCTTTTGAACTTCAGCCTCCTCGAATTTCAATTCGTCAGCATAAAGCAACATTTGCTTTTTCATGCTTTGCAGTATTTCCCCAAAATCGCCATTAAGTATTTTACGGATATCGTTGAACATGGCACGGTATTCTTCATAAGACTGATAGCCGACACATGGAGCCTTACACAATCCAATCTGATATTTCATGCAAGGTCGGTCAATACCGATACTATTTTTTCGCAAGGGTAGGGTACAGGTGCGATAGGGGAAGATATGTTTTATAATATCCTGAAGCTCGGCAAGAATCTTCTGGTTGGGGTAAGGTCCAAAATACTGACCCTTGTGTTTACGGTTTCGAACAAAAAGTAACTGGGGGTAATCCTCATCGGTTATGCACAAATAAGGATAACTTTTATCGTCTTTAAGCAAACTATTGTAACGGGGCTGATGCTGCTTTATAAGGCTGTTTTCCAACAACAGAGCATCTATTTCAGTATCAACGACTGTAAATCTGAAATCAAATATATGCTTGACCAGCATTTTAATTTTAGCACTTTTGTCATCGTAATGGCTAAAATATGAACTGACTCGGTTTTTCAGATTCCTGGCTTTTCCTACATATATGATTTTGCCCGACTCGTCTAGATGTTGATATACACCAGGTTGTTCAGGTAGTGTTTTTAACTTTAGAGCAATGTGCTCGATGTTTTTATTGATTAGGGAGTCGATCATTCAGGATATACCAATTCTGCCTTTTCCACAACCAGTTCCAACGATTTCACTCCACGAAGCTCATATCGGTTGGTTGCCTGACCAACCTCAACGTTGTATACACCTTTGTTGTTAAAGAAAAAATAGTCGCGTGCCTTGTGCTCGAAGTATATGTAACCGTCATCGCCTTTTTCGCCTAAGAGCAGTCCGTTTTTGTTCTTTATATTTACCAAAGTCCTGAACATACGACGTTCGCCATTGGGAGCATTCATACTAAAACTCAAAGGAATGACATCTTCGTGCATGAAAGCGGTATCAATGGAAAGATTCAAGAAAATATCATAGCAATCATCTATATTATTCACATCGATTTGGAATTTCTCCATTTCGAAGCGTGTCCATGTATTATTATTGAAAAATCGTTGTTCCTTAACTAAAATATCAGATTGGCATGAAACAAAAAACACAGAAAAGAGAAGACAAATCAAACAATGCTTGTAATTCATAGGGGAGTTTTAAATACAATAGTTATTACGTTTTGATAAAGATTCTAATATCTGAACCGCATTTGTTGCAGCGCCCTTACGCAGGTTGTCGGAGACGACCCACATATTAAGAGTGCAGGGCTGAGACATGTCACGACGTATGCGGCCAACAAACACATCATCGCGGCCTTGTGCGTAAAGAGGCATCGGATATTCGTTCAACTGCGGGTTGTCAACCACTTTAACACCAGGAGTTGATGCAAGCGTATCAATTGCATCGGACATTTCATACTCGTTTGCGAACTCGACGTTTACGGATTCACTATGTCCGCCTTCAACAGGTACGCGGACAACAGTTGCTGTAATTTGTATATCGGGATCGCCCAAAATCTTACGGGTTTCATCTACCAACTTTTGTTCCTCGGTAGTGTATCCGTTAGTAAGGAAATCGCCTCCATGAGGAATCAAATTGCGATGAATAGGGTGGGGGTATGCTGGATGTTGAACAGACAGGGAGTGGGCTTCGTTGTTCAACTGGTTAATACCCTTCACTCCTGACCCTGTAACACTTTGATAAGTGGAAACAACAATGCGTTTGATGCGATATTTCGCATGCAAACGCGAGAGTGCGAGTACCATTTGAACTGTGGAGCAATTGGGATTGGCAATAATCCTGTCGTTTTCAGATACTACATCAATATTAATTTCGGGAACAACGAGCGGAACCTTGGGGTCGTTTCTCCATGCTGAGGAGTTGTCGATGACTGTTGTTCCCACTTCTGCGAATTTAGGTGCGTAACACAATGAAGTTGCGCCACCCGCTGAGAATATAGCAAAATCGGGGGTTTGCTGAATGGCATCTTCGACTGAAACGACAGTTATTTGACGGCCCGCAAACATAACCGTTTTGCCAACCGATTTCAAAGAGGCGGCTGCGATGATATCGCAGCCGTCAAAACCTTTTTCTTCTAAAACTTTAAGTATAACACCACCAACAATAGCTATTTTCATAAAAATTATCGAATCAGAGTAACTGTACCTTTAATGACTTGAGTACTCGGATGAGTTAAACTGGTGTATTTGATGATATACACATAGGCTCCTTGCGAACAGGGCACGCCTTCATATGTTCCATCCCATTCAGAATAAAGTTCATTGGAATAGAATACTTGTTGACCCCAACGGTTGAAAATAGCCATTTCCATACTATTCACACCTTCGCCATACATTTTGAAAGTATTATTGATTGGTTCATCAGGGGTAAAGGCATTGGGCATATAAACCGTTTCACGCAACATGGTTATAGTTACACTATCGTTATCGTCGCATCCCAAAGAACTATGTGCGGTAAGGATAATGATAACCGAATCTTCGGTAGCGGGGAAATTATAACGTACCGTATGTTCGCCACTTGTTTCTCCGCCATAAAGATGCCAAGTTCTCGAGTCGGAGCCTGTGCTCATGTCGACCAAAGTAACGGTTAGATTGTCGAGGCGAACGCCTGTAGGAGTAGCGTTGATGGAGGCTACAACGGGATTGATGGTCAATTCCAATTGAACAATACTATCACAACCATGCTGATTTTTCAAACGAATGGTATCGTTCAATGCAGTTGCATTGTTGGATGTTTCGTATGTTACACCATTATGAATCCAGGTATATGGCTCACAAGCTTCAACACGGTCGTAATTGTAGCTGGTTTCCAATACCAACAAACTCAGGTGCTCGACGCTATCGCATCCTACTTGAGAAGTATATTCAGCGGTATAATAACCTGTTGCAGTATAATCATGACCGCCGAAGAGATAGGTTTCACCCTCGCAAATGGTTGCAGAACGGACGAAATCAAAGTTGGGCTGAGCCAAAACAAACACTTTGTCAGTTAAAGTACGGCCGTTGGAGTAGTTTACCGAGACTTCAATCAAAGTGGTATCGATATGATTAGGTAAAGTATTATCGCTGGGTAACAATGTCAATGTATGGCTATTATTGCCCAATCTATAACGGTTGCGGGGCACCTCGGTTTTGACACCATTTTGAATCAAGAATGCTCTCCAGTTGATAGAGTCGTAATAGTATTGGTTAGGGATTTCCAAAGTGACCGTTGATTCCTGACCTATGCAGGTGCGGTTATCGTACTGGGAACCCATATAGTCGTTGGGGCGGGTACCATAACCCGATTCACCGACGGCAGTTTCTTCGCCACCGATGAGGGTATCGGCATCGGCAGCAGTGTAGACATGGCCATTAAGGTTGAGACCAGCATCAAGGTCGACACATACGGTAATTGAATCGACAATATCATACAGATAGCCAGTTGCACCATAATAGCGCATACGGCAGTAATATGTAGTCTTTACTGTGGGCTGAACGGCAAGCTGCATATAGTCATTGGTGACCACATAATTCGAATCGACACGAAGGGTAGGGTCTGCCACATATTGGATTTCTTGACCATAGATAGTATCTCTAATTGTATTGTCGGTATTGAACAAAATAACTTGGTTTGCCGCCGTCTGTTCGGTCGCTTTTCTATACCATGAAATATTATATGTTGTTGTTCCTTGTGGGGTAAAACGCCATGCCTCATATTCAGTCTCACCAGTCCAACCACCGCTTTGGTTACCGCGATCGGGAGCCACAAAAGCCACTGTACCAGCTGCATTTTGAATACCAATCAAGCCTTTTCCAGAATTGGTTGAGGAACAACAGCTCCTACGTTTTACGTGGACTTCGATGATATTGGTTCCTTCATAACATACGATGCAGTATGTACACGACTCCTGATTGTTGCCAAATAATACAATGTCACGAACACTGGTACTGATATATCGACATGGGAATTCTCCACCCACATACTTGTAAATGCCCCAACCTTCATGGGCCCCGCTGGTGTGAGAGCCATAAGTCCGCTGAGTTGCACCCGGGTCGATATCCTCATATACACCGTATATAGCCTCTTTTGACGGGAATGATGCTGAAGGGATAGGAACAGAATATGAATAGGCACAATGACTGGAGTTGGCATGCACTGTTGATGGGGCGAAAGTAATCAACCCATTGGCACCAACAAGCGCTTCACTTTTGGCCTGACCAAAAAATGCAAATGGAAAATCGAAGGTAATGCGTTGATTATCCCATACATCGTCAGCAGAAATGTTACTCAATCGTGTTCCTTGCATGAAAGAAGTGTCAGGCGGGTTGTAGGGGATAGACTCCACCAAGTAGGTGCCATTGAAATTCTGAGTTGTCATAAAAACATCAGCATTGAGGACGAGTGCGGGGTCGCCATAGGTAATAGCTGTATCGCAACCTTGACCAACATACAGTGATGTATGATTGTGTTCTTCTATATTTACAGAAGGACACGGTACAAAGTACTCTTCCTGAGCATTTGCATGTGATGCCATAGCAAGCAACAACATAAATGCCAAACAGTGATTGATTTTCATATTTTTTTTAAATTAATATTATCTAAACAGAAACGTAATAAAACTAAA
>CALEPD010000071.1 GCA_937910265.1 uncultured Bacteroidales bacterium | reverse complement strand
CGAAGACAACGCTTCGAAGAAACTCGTCGACTTGCCCTGTGTTGTTTTCTGCGAAGAAACCGCCAGCGAAAGCCCCGCCCCCGGAGGTGGCAGTGTAAGTGCCATGATGGGTGCAATGGGAGCCTCTTTGGGTACTATGGTGGCTAACCTTACCGGTGGTAAGGCGGCTTACGACGATCAATGGGAGAAATTCAGCGACGTGGCAGTCAAAGGCCAAGCAATTAAAGATGAATTGCTCCGTCTTGTTGATGAAGATACCAATGCATTTAACTTGATTATGAATGCCTTCGGTATGCCTAAGAAAACCGATGAGGAAAAGGCCGCACGCAGCGCTGCCATCCAAGATGCTACACGCTATGCTACCGAAGTTCCATTCCGTACCATGCAGAAAAGCTTCGAGGCTTTCGAAATTTGCCGTGCAATGGTAGAGTGGGGCAACCCTGCAAGTGTAACCGACGGCGGTGTTGGCGCGCTCGCAGCCCGCAGTGCCGTTATGGGTGCTCACCTTAATGTAAAAATCAATGCTTCCAGCTTGAAGGATGAGGCTTTCAAAAAGGAAATTCTCGATAAAGCTGCTGCCATCGAGGCTGCCGCCCTTAAAGAAGAAGCCGAGATCATTAAGATAGTAAACGAAAAAATAGGTTTATAATCTATCCGGTATTTCATATATCGATACAATAAAATAAGGCACCAATCGGTGCCTTATTTTTATTTTCAGTGCTATGAATAGGTTATGTCCTATTGATTGCGTGCGGGTTATTTCTCCCTGAAATATATTGTAATGGGAACTCCTTTATAGTCCCAGATTTCACGGATTCGGTTTTCTACAAAACGGCGGTACGGATCACGTATGTATTGGGGTAGATTGCAGAAAAATACAAACTGTGGATAGGCAGTGGGAAGTTGGGTGATATATTTAATCTTAATCCATTTGCCTTTTACCGATGGCGGCGGATTCTGTTCCTTTACAATGGGGAGCAGCGCGTCGTTGAGTTGGTTGGTGGGGATCCGGCGGCTGCGTGCCTCGTATACTTGTTTGGCCGTTTCCAGGACTTTGAATACGCGTTGTTTGTTCAGTACGCTGGTAAATACAATAGGCACATCGTCGAAAGGTGCTATACGTTCTTTGATTGCCTTTTCGAAATCCCTGTGGGTATTGGTGCTCTTGTCTTCAATCAAGTCCCATTTGTTCACAACAATAACAACACCTTTGTTGTTTCGGTGTATGAGTGAGAATATATTGAGGTCCTGTTGTTCGATACCGCTTGTGGCGTCGAGCATCAAAATACATACGTCGCTGTTTTCGATGGCACGTATGCTACGGAGTACAGAGTAGAATTCAATGTCTTCGTTAACCTTTTGTTTTTTGCGCAATCCTGCAGTGTCAACAAAGTTGAAATCAAATCCAAACATGTTGTAATGCGTAAGGATGCTGTCGCGGGTTGTGCCGGCAATTGGGGTTACAATATTCCGGTCTTGTCCCGTAATCATATTGATGAACGAACTTTTGCCCACATTGGGACGTCCGACAACGGCGATGCGAGGTAGCTCGCTTTCGACATTTTCTTCTTCGCCTGAGGCAAAGTCCTGGACTATATAATCGAGCAAGTCGCCGGTTCCGCTTCCGGTCATTCCGGCTATGGGGAATATTTCGCCTAATCCTAAGCTGTAGAAGTCACCAAGGTTGTTCATGTCTTTCGAGTTGTCCACTTTGTTGGCGGCGAGCACAACTTTCTTGCTGCAACGACGGAGCATATCGGCAACGTCTTCGTCCATAGGAGTTAATCCATCGTGGGCGTCGACAAGAAACAGTATAACATCGGCCTCGTCGATGGCCAATGCCACCTGTTTGCGTATTTCGGTCTCGAATGCGTCATCGCCACCCATGACATATCCACCAGTGTCGATAACGGAGAAATATTTGCCGTTCCAATCCGACTTTCCGTACTGTCTGTCTCGGGTTACACCTGCAGTACTGTCAACAATGGCTTTACGGGTTTCGGTCAGGCGATTGAAAAGTGTCGATTTCCCTACATTGGGACGTCCGACAATTGCAACGATATTGGGCATTTTTTATTGATGTGTTATTGTGTTTAAAGTACTATGTTAATACCAAAATTGAATTTGGCTTTTTGTGCATCAGCAAAATATATGTCTGATGTGTAATTGGCCAGAAAGTAAATTTGTGCGACAGAAAATGGGGATAGAATGATGCCGACTCCAGGGTTGAAGAATGAGGTTTTGGTGGCATCCGATACAATGGCTGCACAACCCATGAGTTCTACCCAGTTCGAGATGTTGACACCAAGGGTCGCTGTGGTGTTGTATCGGAATAGTTTGTGGGGAGACACTTCGGAAATCGATTTGTAATTGTCCCATTGTCCGTTGGCGAAGAAACCGAAACTGCATATGTCGAGAAAATCAACCGATGCTCCGATGTTTACTTTGGTGGGTATCTTTGAGTAAAAGTCACCGCCTTCGGTGGGTGTGAATTGCAGCTTGTCATTTTGGTCTTTGATATGCTGTATCGATTCTGCATCCAGTGAGTTTGAGGTGGTCGGGAAGTCAAATCCGGTGATACTCAAATTGCTTTGGCCGGTATTGTCGGTAACACAGTAGAACTGTTCCTGCCAGTGGATACCTTTGCCAATGTTGAGTACGCTTGCCGAAATGGATAGGGGGCCGATCTCGAATGCTGCTCCAAGATCGAAAGCCAATCCATAATTGCCGTTGTTTGTTGTAAACAATTGTGAAGCATTGAAGTCAAATTGGTTGAAATTGCTGAAATTAACTGCTGCCGCCGATGCCATCACCACATTATAGTTGAGTGTGGCCGAAATGTTGTCGGAAGTGCGGCTGATGTCGAATTCTGAATTTGTCGATGAGATGAATGACAAGCCATACAACAATTTCACTCGTCCGGCTACAGTCAGTCTAATGAGGGGAAAATGGTGGCCTATGCCAAGTCCTATCTCGGCATAGGATTGATGGTTTATGATTTCTCCGTCAGTCAACGGCAAGATTTGTTCAGCTGAACGGCCGCTGTTTTTAATCGACTGCACAAATCCGTTGCCCATGCCGATATGGGTGCTGAGGTGCAATTGGCTCGATAATGTTACATGTGTTCTTCCAAACTTGACGCCAGCTCCAAGTATGTTGAATGAAGCATCGAAATCCACTGCATTTATGTTTAAGATGGTGCCGAATATACTGTCGTAATTGAATATACCGTCAGTTTCTTTATCTTTGTTGAAAATGCCAGACATTCCCGAGGGACTGTT
>CALEPD010000070.1 GCA_937910265.1 uncultured Bacteroidales bacterium | reverse complement strand
AACGAGAGTAAATCAAGTGACCGGTAGCGTGTTCAGTACCACCTACATAGAGGTCCACATTCTGCCAGTAGTTGTCTGCCTTTTCCGATACCAATGCTTCGGTGTTGTGCGGATCCATGTAGCGGATGTAGTAAGCCGATGAACCGGCAAAGCCCGGCATGGTATTGAGTTCGAGCGGGAATACATTCACATTGTCGATGAGGCTATTGTCTACCACTTCGCCCTTCTGAACGTCCCAAGCCCACTTGGTGGCATTACCCAATGGAGGTTCGCCTGTTTCTGTCGGGAGGAACTTGCTTACTTCCGGCAATTCGAGCGGAAGTTTGGCCGAGTCAATCATATAAGGCATACCATCCTTGTAGTATACAGGGAACGGTTCACCCCAATAACGCTGACGGCTGAAGATGGCGTCGCGCAGACGGTAGTTGATGGTCTTGTGGCCGATGCCCAGCTCGTCGAGTTTATTGATGACCGTTGAAGCAGCTTCCTTGACATTCATGCCTGTAATAAAGCCACTATTGACGCTCACGCCACTCTTGCTATCGATTGATTCGCTCCACTCGGAGGGATCGACGAGTTGGTCGGAATTATCGTCGAGGGGTTTGACTACCTGACGTATGGGGAGATTGAAATGACGTGCAAAAGCAAAGTCGCGGCTGTCGTGTGCCGGCACAGCCATGATGGCTCCAGTGCCATAACCAGCCAATACATATTCGCTCACCCAGATGGGTATTTTCTCATTGGTGAGTGGGTTGATGGCGTAGGCTCCGGTAAACACACCGCTGACCTTCTTCACCTCGGACTGGCGTTCGCGTTCACTGCGGTTCTTAGCCCAAGCCACATACTGCTGAACCTCGAGACGTTGCTCGGGTGTGGTGATGGTTTCAATCATGTCGTGTTCGGGACACAGCACCATGAAGGTGACACCAAAGATAGTGTCGGGACGGGTGGTGAAAATCTCGAATGAAGTGTCGTTGCTATCTGCCAAGGGGAACCAAACGGCAGCACCTTCGCTACGGCCGATCCAGTTGCGCTGAATCTCCTTAAGGCTATCGCTCCAATCGACCTCGTTCAAACCGTCGACCAAACGTTGGGCGTAGGCAGTGATGCGGAGACTCCACTGACGCATCAGTTTGCGCTCGACAGGATAGCCACCACGGACGCTCAAACCATTGACCACTTCGTCGTTGGCCAACACTGTACCCAACTGCGGACACCAGTTAACGGGGATATCGGCGAGGTATGCCAAACGGAAGTTCATAAGATAGTCCTGCTGCTCGTCGTGCGACAGCTGGTTCCATGACTTGCCATCGACCAACTGTTCGCCGGACTGCTGAAGACGTGCAACCAATTCGGAGACAGGAAGCGCCTTCTGCTGCTCTTCGTCGTAGTAGTGGTTGAAGAGCTGAATGAAAGTCCATTGAGTCCAATGGTAATAATCGGGGTCGCAAGTGCGGACTTCGCGGTCCCAATCGAAACTGAACCCGATTTTATCGAGTTGCTCGCGGTAGCGTGCAATGTTTTTCACTGTAGTGACGGCGGGATGGGTGCCTGTTTGGATGGCGTATTGCTCGGCGGGCAAGCCATAGGCGTCGTAGCCCATGGGATGCAGCACATTGAACCCGTTAAGACGTTTGTAACGGGCATAGATGTCGCTGGCTATGTAGCCCAGAGGGTGCCCCACATGCAACCCTGCTCCTGAAGGATAGGGAAACATGTCGAGTACATAAAAATGAGGTTTGTCTGAATTGTTTACGGTACGATAAGTATGATTCTCGCGCCAATATTGCTGCCACTTGGCTTCAATTTCGTTAAAGTTATATTCCATTGTCGTTGGTATAATCTATCGCTATTTCAGTAGAATATAGGAACGTGTTATCTTTTTACAAATACTATTATTTGAATTTGCAAAGATACATAAGTTAAGGGACATATCCAAATATTTTTAAGTCGCGAAAATCATTTTTTACAGAGTGTTGACCAAAACGGTAAAAAGTCGTACACAACAGCAGATTGTGCCAGATGAGAAGAATGTTTCCGGAAGCGATGCCGGAAGCACCAAAGATTACGGTGGGACATAAAAAAGGTGAGGGTTGCATGAACTCACACCTTATGGTTGAAACATAAACACAATATGATATCCTACTGATTTACAGAACCCGTCATAAAAATTCAAGGGAATTTGCTCTATGAAGAACCATCTATTCTATCCTCAGTTGCTAAGTGGTCCGAAAGCGGAGGTGCGCCCTAATCAGAATCACGAAACGGATTTGGCGGCTAATGTGACCATACAAACCGATATTATGATATCCGATTAAATGCCTACTCTGACAAATCGATTCAAAAAGACTCCCTTATAGGTTAGACGGGCTCTATAAAATCAGGTGTGTTCTATAAATTAAACCTTGAGGACACTTTTGTTGCCTGGTGGACTGCAAGACAAAAGACCAACAAAACCAATTTACAGAACACACCTTCAATCATCATATTGGGAGGGCTACATCAAAACGGCATAAAGCCGATTTGAACCATGCCTTTTGTACATTATCGGTCTTCGAATACCACGACCTTGAAAGTCATGGGCTGAATGCTGGCCATACCTTCGGGGAGACAGCCATCGAGATCCTCGATAATGAATGTCACATTACCAAGAGACCAATCGAAACGGATGTTCTCCGGTATGGTAACATCGTATTCAGCACTGTAGTAAGGCAATACATAGGGCAACTGATTCTGACGGCCTTGGTCGTAAACATAAACCATTACAGCACCATTTGCAACAACATCGGGGGTGATATCCTCACAATACCATGAGGAGAAATAATAGCTTACCTGTTCGCTGGTAACCCAATCGCCGGCAGTAACATAGTATTCAGAAGTTCTCATCTCGATGTCGTCAGTACATCCAGTTGTGAAGGTGAGCATCATAATAGCCACCAAAGGTAATAGTAATTTTTTCATTGTAAAAAACATTTTTTTTGCATAACGCACAACCTTCACAAATATTGTAGGGTGAGTCGTAATTGTTCCGAAAAACAATCAGACCCACCCTACAAAAGTCAGCATCAGTCAGTTCAGAAAGACAAGATAACTGAGGGGATGTAACCCGTCGGCTTGCCTTGCGCCGATTTACGCCTCGTGAGAACCGAGGAAGGACGATTCGCTGACGAGGCCGCCAGAAGCGTCACGCCAAACCATGTATACGGCGAAATTGGATCCAATCCATGATGAGGGATACACGAGCGAGAATGTCTC
>CALEPD010000069.1 GCA_937910265.1 uncultured Bacteroidales bacterium | reverse complement strand
GAAATTAATAAGACCTTGACAATAAAAACTTATCAAACTTGGAGTCCCTTTATATGGTCTCATAATGGCCAAACTCATAAAAAATCATATGTTTTGCCTATAAATCAAAAATAATGTCGTATATTTGTACTCGATTTCAATTGTTAAAAACAGCATAAAAAAGCGTTATTTTTGCATAAGAACACCCCTTGACATAATCCTAAAAACGACAAATCGTGGGGCATAAAAACATAGAAACAGCAAAGTATAAATAAACAATAATATAAACAATCAATATGATAGCCAAAGAATTACTAAATCCGAGAAGTATTGTTGTATGCGGTGCTTCCGGAGATGTCCAGAAACCAGGAGGAAAAGCCCTTGCCAACTTACTCAACAGCAATTTCAAGGGCGAAGTGTACGCAGTAAATCCTAAAGAAAGCGAAGTACAAGGCATAAAATGCTACAGCAAGGTTGAAGAATTGCCACAGGTTGACTGTGCCATTATTTGTATTGCAGCAAAATTCTGCCCTGCCACCGTTGATGTATTGACCAAAGAAAAAGGCACCAAAGGATTCATCATCGTATCGGCCGGCTTCTCGGAGGAAAACGAAGAAGGCGCCGCCCTCGAGAAACAGATTGTTGACAGCATCAATGCTGTTGGCGGTTCGCTCATCGGCCCCAACTGTACCGGATTCCTCAACATGAACTACAGCGGATGCTTTGACGCTCCCATTCCAACACTCGATCCCAAAGGCGTTGACTTCATCACTGGTTCAGGTGCAACTGCTGTTTTCATCAAAGAATATGGCATCACCAACGGCTTAACTTTCAACAGCGTATGGGCTGTAGGAAACAGTGCGCAAATTGGTATCGAAGATGTACTTGAGCACTTGGACGAAACATTCGACCCCGTTACCTCTTCACGCGTTATCATGCTGTACATGGAAAAGGTCGCCGACCCGCAACGCATGCTCAAACACAGCCGTTCGCTCATCAACAAAGGTTGCCGCATTGCCGCAATCAAGAGTGGTGGCAGTGCCGCAGGAAGCCGTGCCGCCTCGAGCCACACCGGAGCACTTGCAACCAATGATGCAGCAGTTGATGCTTTATTCAACAAAGCAGGTATTGTTAGATGCCAAAACCGTCAAGAACTTACCACTGTATGCGCAATCTTCATGCACCCCGAACTGAAAGGCAAACGCTGTGCAGTCATCACCCACGCCGGTGGCCCTGCCGTTATGCTCCCCGACGTTCTTTCGAATGGCGGAATGGATGTTCCCAGCCTCAAGGATCACCCCAAAGCTCCGGCATTGCTTGAAAAATTATTTGCTGGTTCGTCAGTAGGCAACCCCATCGACTTCCTGGCAACAGGTACAGCCGAACAACTGGGACATATTCTTGATGCCGTTGACAACGATTTCGAAAACATCGATTTCTCTGTAGTAATTTTCGGTTCGCCAGGATTATTCTCGAACAAAGAGGTTTACGCATTGCTTGATGAGAAAATGAAAACTTGCAAGAAGCCTATTTTTCCAGTATTGCCCTCAGTAATCAATGTGAAAGAAGAAATTCAGGAATTTATCGACCGCGGCCGCATTAACTTCCCCGAAGAATGTGTTCTTGGCAATGCATTATGCAAAGTGTACAACACACCCAAGCCACAACCCGAAAATGTTGAGCAACCCGAAATCGACGTACAGCGAATCCGTGCCACCATCGAACGTTGCAATGACGGATACATGGAGATCTCGGACTACAACGAATTACTTGACGCCGCTGGCATCAGCCGCAAGAAATCGGTAGAAGTTGACAAGAAAGAAGACGCTCTCAACTTTGCGAAAGAGGTTGGATGCAGCAAAGACATTCCTTTGGTAATGAAAGTTGTCGGACCTCTTCACAAGAGCGATGTCGGAGGTGTTACCCTCAATGTAAAAGACCTTGATACCGTAAGCAAGGAATTTGATCGACTTATGGCTATCCAAGACACCTACGCTGTTGAGATGTATCCCATGTTAGACGGTACCGATGTTTATATCGGAGCCATCCGCGATGACAAATTCGGACATCAAATATTCTTCGGTCTCGGTGGTATATTCATCGAAGTATTGAAAGATGTACAGAGTGCCCTCGCGCCCATCACCGCTTCTGAAGCCAAAGAAATGCTCACAAAGCTTCGTGGTTACAAAATTCTGCAAGGTGTACGCGGACAGGAAGCTGTCAACATTGACCTCTATGCCGACCAAATTGCAAGAATCAGCGCCTTGGTTCAAGCCGCACCCGAAATTGCAGAGATGGACCTCAATCCGCTGCTCGGAAATCCCCGCTACGTCACCGCTGTTGACGCCAGAATCAGACTGGAGAAATAGCATAAACCGCTATATATACACAAACGGGTATCACACATGTGACACCCGTTTTTTTTATATCCATTAATCTATACGCTGGATAGTCTATACAATAAAAGCCCGGCTGTTTGCCGGGCTTTTTAATTGATTATATGAATGGATTTAGTCTAAACGGATATATGCACCCGAATAACTAAACCTGAGTCGCAAATCGCCTGTGATTGTGACCAGATAGCCCTTGGGCATTTTCTTCACACCGGTGATCAACGAGGTTTCATATGTATCTGACACGTATTGATGTATATTGGAAGGAAGATATGCGGTAGGAATACCATATTCATTGGATATTTCCTGCCATTCACCTTTTAACGAAAACACCAAGCGGGTGCCGTCTTCCATGTATACAGTATAGTTTTTGGCATTGCGGGCGGCAGAACTTACACTTATCCCAGGCCAATTGTGCTTAAGGAAAGTTTGAGTTACACGGGGTAACTGGGTAGGACGTATCTGAGGTTTTGCACTAACATTGTCGGCAACCGACAGCATAAGTACAGAAATCAAAATAAATAGGATCCTTTTCATAAGTTCTGTGTTATATGATTGAAAAATTATTTTTTTCTGTCGCGGCCAAAAAGACTGCCAATCCACTGGCGGTTGAGACGGGAGATATTCTGCATCTTGATTTGCTTGGGACATTCTGCCTCGCAAGCATAGGTGTTGGAGCAGCTACCAAAGCCCAACTCGTCCATCTTGCAGACCATTTTCTGAACACGGTCAGCAGATTCGACCTGACCTTGCGGAAGGAGAGCCAAGTGCGAAACCTTTGCACTGACGAAGAGCATAGCACTTGCATTTTTACAAGCAGCCACACAAGCGCCACAACCGATACACTCGGCGGCGTCCATCGACATGTCGGCATTGTGTTTGGAAATCAAGATGGAATTGGCATCAGGCACACCACCTGTTGTTGCACTCACATAGCCTCCCGACTGAATAATTTTGTCGAAAGCAGTACGGTCGACAACCAGGTCGCGGATTACGGGGAATGGTTTTGCACGCCAAGGTTCGATCCATATTTCATCACCGTCATTGAAATGACGCATGTGCAACTGACAAGTTGTCACACCATTGTCATTACCATGGGGACGACCATTGATATACAAACCGCACATACCGCAAATACCTTCACGACAGTCGTTGTCGAAACAAACAGGATGAGCGATTTTGTCATTGATCAACTGTTCATTGAGAATATCCAACATCTCCAGAAATGAGCAATCGGGAGAGATATCATGAACCTTATAGGTTTCAAATTTGCCTGCGGAGCGAGCATCGCGCTGGCGCCATATATGTAGAGTCAGATTCATTTTTTATAATTTCTTTGTGCTATGGTTATATATTCGTATTTTAAATCCTCTTTGTGCATTACCTCAGGATTGCCTACACCTTGGTATTCCCATGCAGCAACAAACATAAAGTTATTGTCATCACGTTGGGTTTCACCATCTTCTGTTTGGTACTCAACTCTGAAGTGACCGCCACAAGATTCTTGACGTTGCTTAGCATCGGCAATGATAAGGCGTGCCATTTCGAAATAGTCGGCCAAACGGTATGCTTTCTCCAATTCGGTGTTCATTTCATCGTTTCCACTGGGGATAAACACATGATTCTTGAACGACTCCTCTAATTCAACAACCTTGGGAAGGATGGTTTCGAGGCTTTCTGCACTACGAGCCATACCGCAGTAATCCCACATCAAACGGCCCAACTTTTTATGGTAGTAGTCGACACTATGGAGTTCACCTCCGGTAGCGTTGGCACCGATGGCAAGCAATTGATTGATGCGCTCCTTGACAGTATTTTCAGCTTCTTCGAACTCAGGGGTGTTAGCGGAAATCTTTCCGATGCTGATTTCGTCGGCCAAATAATTCTGAATGGTATAGGGCAATACAAAGTAACCGTCGGCCAAACCTTGCATCAAAGCGGATGCACCCAAACGGTTGGCACCGTGGTCGGAGAAGTTAGCCTCACCAATAGCGAACAAGCCAGGAACGGTTGTCTGCAATTCGTAGTCGACCCAAAGTCCACCCATAGTATAGTGGACAGCGGGATATATCATCATCGGTGTTTCGTATGGGTTATCGTCGACGATTTTCTGATACATTTGGAAAAGGTTGCCATAACGAGCGGCAATGGCGTCACGTCCAAGACGTTTGATGGCATGAGCAAAATCCAAATATACAGCCAAACCTGTGGAACCTACACCATAACCGGCATCGCAGCGCTCTTTTGCCGCACGTGAAGCCACGTCGCGGGGAACGAGGTTGCCGAAAGCGGGATAACGACGCTCGAGATAGTAGTCGCGATCTTCTTCAGCGATTTCAGTAGGTTTCAATTTACCGTTGCGGATAGCTTCGGCATCTTCTTTTTTCTTGGGCACCCAAATGCGACCATCATTACGGAGACTTTCGCTCATCAAGGTAAGCTTGGACTGATAGTCGCCGTGAACGGGGATACAGGTGGGGTGGATTTGAACGAAACAGGGGTTTGCAAAGAGGGCACCTTTGCGGTGGCAAGCCCAAGCCGCACTACCATTGCTGTTCATAGCGTTGGTGGAGAGGTAATACACATTACCATAACCTCCAGTAGCAACAACAACTGCATGGGCAGAATAGCGCTCGATGGCACCGGTTGCAAGGTTGCGGGCGATGATACCGCGGGCTTTACCGTCGACTACAACGAGTTCCATCATCTCACATCTTTCGTGGAGAACAACAGTTCCACGTTCGATTTCACGGCTCAATGCACCATAGGCACCTAAAAGGAGTTGCTGACCGGTCTGGCCGCGGGCATAGAAGGTTCGCGATACCTGAGCACCACCGAATGAACGGTTGTCGAGCATACCGCTATAATCACGGGCGAAGGGAACACCCTGAGCCACACATTGGTCAATAATATCGCCACTAACTTCGGCCAAACGGTAAACATTGGCTTCGCGGGCACGGTAGTCGCCACCTTTGATGGTGTCACGGAAAAGACGTTCAACGCTGTCGCCATCGTTCTGGTAGTTCTTGGCAGCATTGATACCGCCCTGTGCAGCGATGGAGTGCGCACGGCGTGGGGAGTCTTGAATACAGAAAATATCAACATGGAATCCCAAAGCGCCGAGTGATGCAGCAGCAGAAGCCCCAGCCAAACCGGTACCAACTACAATTACATCGAGTTTGCGCTTGTTAGCGGGATTAACTAATCTTTGATTCAATTTATAACGGGTCCATTTTTCGGAGAGGGGACCTTCTGGTATCTTGGCATCAAGTTTCATATACAATATAGCTATATTAATTTATTATAATCCTACGAAAACACCGACAACAACAGCTACGAACATCAAACATACAACAACAGCGTAGATTTTAGCAGCCATATCGATAGCAGGATAGTATTTATAATTTACAAGTCCCAAAGTTTGGAACATAGACTGGAATGCATGACGCATGTGGAACCAAAGAACCACAAAGAAAATCAAATAGATGATTACATATAGCGGTTTTTGGAATTTTTCTCTGGTCATGTGATAGAAGTCGGGTTCGATTTCGACATCAACAATAGCAGCTTCCAGAATTTCCTTGTTTTCGTAAGACACATTGTAAATGCGTTCACCATCTTCAGAGAAATCATCATTAGTAAGTGTAGTCATGAAATTCAGAACAGGAACCATCGCTTTCAGCTCTTCAACATTTGCTTTGGCTTCATCATACTGCTCGGGAGAAAACTCGGCAGACATACTTTCGAGTTGTTCTTCGTAAGAGATGATAAACTCGTCGGGGGTGAGACCAGATTGATAAACTGCGGCAGCCAAACTGGACAGTTCTTCAGACTGAATGGACTTAGACTCAACCATGTAACTTCCCTTAACGAAACCATGTTTAACGAAGTAGAAGTCAACAAAGTGAACACCCAAACCAACAACAATCAGCAAACCAGTCCAAATCATGAATTTGGAGCCGGTAGCAGTTTTAGTCTTAGACGCAACTTTGTAGGGTACAGGTCTTTTTCCACGGTTTTGGATTGTGATGACAATTGTAAATACAATGTGGCATACAAATGCGGCCAAAAGAATTATCTCGAAAACCTTAACGATGTAGTTGGTACCCATAAAGTGACAGAAATCACTATACCAAGTACCTCCATCATGTCTCAAGATGCAAAGGTTAGCCACAGCGTGGAAAAGTAGGAACAGAAGTAAAAATCCACCCAATAGGGCAATGAAGATTTTTTTTGTGATAGATTGTATTTTAAACATTACTATAAAAATTTGGTACAATTATCTGAATTAAAACACTTAATAGAGCAAAAAAGAGGGAGGTTGCCTCCTAATTGCAGTTGCAAATATAGTAAATTTATTTAAAATCAAGTGTAAAAAGCTCAAATCCAGTCACAAAATATGCCTTTTGCAACACTTCAACAATCAATACAATCAAAACAAACAAATTGATATACAGAACATTACCATCAATAAAACCGCATCAAAACAATCGATATTTTTTTATCTAAATAATCGATATACACTATCGGCTTCGGGTAGCGGATGTGCATATTAATATTGTTATAAAATTGAGGCTGAATATGGACCTTAGCGGCATTATATGCCGTCAATAACACAAGAGTGCAACTGTGAGTAGCGGCAGGAAAGGTTATTTCTCGAAACAAAGCGGCATTGCACCATTGTCGAGAGAGCCATTGACAAACACTTTCTCAATGATAGTATGGAAAACTTGTCCTTGCAAGGGGCTCCATGCGCACTTATATAGCAATGAATCGGGAGTCACTTCTACACCTTCGGGAGCGGGTCGAACCAATACCAAATCGGCATGATAACCCTCACGGATAAATCCACGCTGGGTGATATTGAACAGTGTGGCAGGATTGTGACACATTTTTGTGACCAACAATGGCAACCACGATGCGAGCAATTCCTCGCGCTGTTCAGCATCGACACTTTGATTGAAGAATGTTTCGAGCATCATTTGCAGTGAATGTTGAATGGATGGGATACCACTGGGTGCATCGAAATAAGGTTTCTGCTTGTTGGCAAGAGGATGAGGCGCGTGGTCGGTTGCTATGGTGTCAATGCGTTCGTCGTAGAGAGCGGCCCAAAGTGCAAGCCTGTCGTCGTTGTTTTTGATGGAAGGATTGCATTTGATGAGGTTGCCCATCGTCTCATAGTCACGGTCGTCGAACCATAGATGATTCGGAGTCACCTCTGCGGTGATATGTTTGACATCGAGAGACTGGTTGCTCAGCAGATCAAGTTCTGTTGCACTGCTGATATGGGCAATATGCAGAGGTGTACGATATTTGCGTGCCCGCTCAATGGCCTTGTAGGTGCTGAGGAAACAGGCTTCGGTGTTGCGGACCTTGGGATGCAGGGCTGCAGTTTCGTTAACCGTGCCTTGAAATTCGAGCATATAGTTGTGCATGTTGGCCATGACGACCGATTCTTCCTCGCAATGGGCAACAATGAGTTTGCGGGTTTTCTGAAAAAGGATGTCCAATTTTTCGGGGTCGTTGACCAGCATGTTGCCGGTGCTGCTGCCAAGGAAAAGCTTAATGGCTGCATACCGTTGTGGAGGAAGGTCAAGGAGATGTTCAATATTGTCGTTGGTGGCACCTATCATAAAACCATAATTCACATGGCTTTTTTCCGCAGCCATCGCTTCCTTTTGTTCAAGCAGCTGTAGAGAGATGGTTTGCGGATTGGTGTTGGGCATATCGATGACGGAGGTAACTCCACCGGCCCTGGCCGCAAGACTTTCGGTGGCGAAATCGCCAGCAGGGTTTTCTCCATTGCCGCCATCGCGGAAATGGACATGGGTGTCGATGATACCGGGCAACAGATAGGCACCTTCGGCATCGATGGTTGTGACATCGGCCGGCAATGTATTCGGAGATAGGAATATCTTGCCGTCAACAATAGCGAGGTCGCGTTTCTGGATAGACCCTTCGTTGACAACGAATGCGTTTTTGATATAATAGTTCATAGTGAAACTGTCGACTAAAACTTATGTTCGTCACCCCAACGGGCGCCAGCCGCGAAGGCTTCGGAAGATGTGTTGTACATGTTTTTAACCACAAATCGTCCGGTATGGTCGATACAGCCCCAACGGCCTTCGAGTTTTGCGGGTGCCACGCGATTGTTCCAACGGTTGATGAAGGTCTTGGCATCCTCGAAAAGTGGATCGATCACCCACTGACCCATAAAATTCACATAGCCCCAATGGCCTGTTTCGGGTTCTTGGATGGGGAAAAGCCAATGGTCGGGGGCATGTTCTTCCCTATCCTCATCGGTAAAGTTGGTATATAAGTCGTATTCACGACCAGCCAATGCGGCATCCTCGGTGCGAACAAAGACGGGGATAGAGATACGGGTACCTTCTCCGTTCAAAACACACCAATAGCCATCGAGTTTGGCAGTAGCAACGTCACCGGTATCGTTTGCGAAATGGGTCACATCCTCGTAGTAGCCATCGAAGGCCAATTGTCCGGCATAGTTGACATAACACCATTTGCCCTCAGTGCGATTGAATACGGGGAAACGCCAGCCGTCGATAGGACGGTTGTGCTCAAGTTGCGAAAGTGCGTATGCGGCGTCTTCTTTGGTTGCGAAAACATACTCAGACACGATAGAGCCATCGCGGCTGATGTTGCCCCAGGTTTCGCCACGTTTGACCTGGGCGTACATATAGTTGTTATCGGCTCCGAAATAGCCGTGGTCGGTATATTTGGGTTCGACAATCCAACGGCCTAGATAGTTCACAAAACCCCAACGGCCTGTTTCGGGATTGGTTGTGGGATAGAGCCATGTATCGTAATGGCGGCCGTGGATCCATTGTTTGCCGGCGTCAACAGCATGAGCCTCCTCAAGAAAGATGGGTTCAATAATCTGAATGCCTTTGGCATCGATGCAGCCCCAACGGCCATTGAGTTTTACCGGTGCAAAACTCATGGGTTCCTCGCCATAGAATT
>CALEPD010000068.1 GCA_937910265.1 uncultured Bacteroidales bacterium | reverse complement strand
GCGTCAAGCAGAGTGACTGACCCGAGTTTCTTGTATTTTGCCATAGGTTTCGTAATTATGCTCAACACATAACGAATATATATTATTATCAGCGATTTAAACTATAGCAGTAACCTTCGGTATAAGACACAATCACTTTATTGGGGTACGCCTTTACTATTATAGTCGACCCATCTTCTCGACAACGTCAGACGAATACATTTTGGAGACAGGAATGTCCGAAACTCCTTCAACATCCATCTGTGCGAACACACCGTCGGCATCCTTTTTAAGAAGTTTAATCTTGTGCAGGTTAACAAAGAACGAGCGGTGACAACGCACCAAGTCGTTCGACACACAAAGAGATTCGATGCCTTTGAGTGTATTACGCAGGCTGAATCGTGTCAATTTTCCCGCATTGAGGTAAAGAATATTCACATAATTGCCCGCCGACTCAATGGAGACAACCTTGTCGGCCCCCACGATAAGTTTCACATTGCCCTTTTCGTCGAGAAAACGGATCATAGAGGGTTCGCTGTGTCCTTTTTGGCTACGGAGTTCAACTATGGTTTTCTGTGCAGCGGCAATACGCACGTCGCGGTCAACCCGCTCGGCATAGAGCCAATACACACAATAGGGAAACACCAGAATCAACAAGCCCATGCCCAACACCGGGGGCAGCAAACTGAAAAACTCGGCATGAAAAACCAGCGAAACAAACAGACACACGAAAAGACAAATAGCCAACACCTCGAACAACTGCCAGATAAGATATTCCACCTCCTTCAATTTGAGACGTCGTCCGCTATAGACAAACACAATACGCGACAAGACTATACACAACAGCACTATGGCACTGATGATGGGGATGCATAAAGACGAATGGCTGTACCACAGCTCCAGTTTCTCATCCGGCAAAGAGAATGTTGGATTGTAAACAACAGCAAATAGCATTACAAACAATGCAGTTGCCAAAGCAAAAATAACATTGTTTCTGATATTGTACAATGATCTTGGTATCCGTTTGGTGTTTGTATTCATTTATTCATTTGCATTATTATTCAACGTATCGTTTGCAGTCTCCTTATTCTTCTTTCTAAAAAGTTCGGACCATGTATTGAAGTCACGGGAAACCTTCAGACCCACACCCTGTTTAAAGGGCAAGTCGATGCGGGTATAGTCGTTATTGTTACTGCGGTTGAAGACATACAAGTGGAGCAGTGGACCCAATTTGTAGCCCACAAGCATATCGCCCATCAGAATACTATTGTCGGGTTCGACCAATGCCTGCGCCTCGCCGCCATAACCGAAAGTGGACTCGAAATAGAACTTGTTCCATTCCTTGCTAATATCGATATCGAACTGTTCGGTGGTGAGACTTGTGGCGGCTTTATAATCGAAGTTCACGTCGACAAATTCCACCAATTTAGACACATAGTTTCCCACCGAGTTGGCCACAAGCGAATAGCCGCTCGACAAGCCGTTGTCGAGAATGCCCTCGATGGCAGATGTGGATGAATTATAGAACTGACCAAATAGCAGCAACGACACTGTTTGGTTGAGCATATCGCGCTCGTTAGAACGGTCGATATAGGCGAACACCTCCTCTTCGACACTTTGGTCGGCATTAGGCAAACGGAGGTCGAATTTGACGGAAGGGGTCTGCAAGCCACCCTCAAGGGCTATCACGCTCTGAACCTGGATATTCTTGCGTGTAGACTCGGTAGAGAGGGCTCCCGTAAGGGAAGAAAGGTTGACGCGCTGCAGATACAAAGCCTTGATATCGAAAGTAGCATTGTTGAGGTCTCCCGGGAAATCGATGGAGCTGCCCGACTCAATGGTGAAATCACGCTCGAAGAGCGGCAACTTCAAAGCCAAAGTACCGTCGGAAATTTCATAGTCGCCCAATACGACTGGTGTGCCACTTTCGTTCATTTGCAGCTGTACATCGCCATTGCCTGTTGCGACAATACGGGCATACATCTGATTGAAATCCATGGGGAACACCAAACGCAAATCGGGTGTGGCCTGGACATCGACCGTCAAGCTGAAGAGCGACTTCGGCTTGACGAATACAGGCTCGCGGTTTTCGCCACTGGTTTCCGGCTGATAATAGACCGGCTCCTCATCGGAGACGAAGGCACCCTGAACGCGCTTGGCCTTGCCCACGCCCACGGGAGAGAACAG
>CALEPD010000067.1 GCA_937910265.1 uncultured Bacteroidales bacterium | reverse complement strand
AACGGGTCAAACATAGAGATTGAGTATTACATTATTTGAAGATTCATGCCACAAGCAAGCATTATGAGTATCGCTGATTCCACAATGATGCGGTACCACCCAAATGCTTTAAACCCATGTTTTGACACAAAACTTATGAAAAACTTAATAGCCAAAACAGCTACAATAAATGCCACAACATTACCAATTATGAGGACGTAGAGATTATCCATAAAAATCTCAGAGCCATGGTCTTTATACAACGAAAACATCTTATAGACCGTTGCGGCAAACATTGTTGGAACTGCCAAGAAAAATGAGAATTCGGCAGCTGCCTTGCGAGTCATCTTTTGAGCCATACCTCCAACGATGGTCGCCATCGAACGTGATACACCGGGAATCATTGAGATGCATTGAAAAAGCCCCACCATTAACGCTCGTTTTTCAGTCATTTTTGTGTCTTCGCTACCTTTGTTGAATATTTTATCACAGAATAACATGAATATCCCACCAATGACAAGGGTTACGGCTACAACCCACACTTTTTCAAGCATTTGATCGATGGCATCACTGAACAAAAGTCCCAAAACAGCTGCAGGAATAAATGCAACGAACAACTTCCAATAAAAATCGAACGTATGCAAAAAGCGTTGCAAGCCGTTTGCCCCTTCCGGAGCTGGAGTATGATTCAATTTAAAGAAGCGTTTCCAATAAAGCACCACTACCGACAAAATAGCACCAAACTGAATAATAAAGGTAAATGCCTTCACAAATTCAGTACTTTCTACTCCCAAAAGGTTTTGTGCAATAATCATGTGTCCTGTAGACGATACAGGCAGAAACTCCGTCAATCCTTCTACTATCGCAATAATAATCGTTTCTATAATACCCATACCGTGAATCAGTCTTTTTTAGGTTTCTTCAATATACCATAAATCATAAAGATAAAGCCAAAGAAACAGATGGCAGGGGCTATCTTGATACGACGTACACTAAAAATATCGGGTTCGAATGTTCCTTCAGTTGATCCAGGTCCTGTCATCAACAGAAATCCTAAAATAATGATCGCCATTCCTATAGCCAATAGGATGAAATTGGTTTTTCCGAAGGCAAGTTTCTGTTTTTCCATATAATTCTATTCTTTAAATAATTACTAAATATAATAGAGCGTACTTGCTTTCATGCGCAAATACTTATTGATGGATATGTATGCACACATCCAAGTAATAGCTACTCCAAATACAAATACCGACAACAACACCCACAACATGGTTTGCGGTGTTACAATGTCTATCAATTCAGGTTCGTATTTAACCAGCATATAAGCCATACCCATTAAAACGGCATCGGCCAATACAGCTGCTAATATGCCAATCCAAAGGTTACGCACCAAAAAGGGCTTTCGTATAAAGCCCCAGCTGGCTCCTACCAACTTCATGGTATGAATCAAGAAACGTTTGGAATAAATAGCCAAGCGTATGGTATTGTTTATCAAGGCAAAAGAAATGCAGGCACTGGAGATGTGCAACGGCACGGTGGACTTTGACTGGCCCTTCATTCCCGCGGAGATCCGAGAAATGATCCCACAAATCGAAAAGAACGGCTTCATTGTGCCCTGCAAGGCGGGGGACTCCAACAGGCCTGAGCAGGAATACAAGCGCTATCCCGCACGCTATATTCGCACGGCGCACTGGTCCATTACAGGCCATTGCAACTATCGCTGCAAGCACTGCTACATGTCCGCGCCGGACGCGAAGTTTGGTGAGCTTTCCCATGAGCAGATCATGTCCATCGTGCAGCAGCTGATCGACTGCGGCGTGATGGAGGTGTCCCTCACCGGCGGCGAGCCCCTGGTGCGCAGGGATTTCATGGACATCGTGGATGCGCTGCTGGCAGGCTTCGAGACCTACCCCGCCGCCACTCTGGACGTGATCTTCGGCCGCTACAATCCCACCGGCAAGCTGCCCATCACCCTGCCCAAGGGTGACGAGGTGCTGGCTGTCAATGAAAACGGTGTCTGCATCTCCCCCAACGATGTGCCCGGCTTTGATAAGG
>CALEPD010000066.1 GCA_937910265.1 uncultured Bacteroidales bacterium | reverse complement strand
GTAATGTACTCGAGATGGACCTCGGCTATAGCCACAAAATCTTCCTCGAGCTTGCTCCCGAAATCAAAGTCGAGACCGTTACCGAGAAAGGTAAGAACCCCATCATTACCATGACCTGTTGCGACAAACAGATCCTCGGACAGGCAGCTGCCAAAATCCGTTCTCTCCGCAAACCTGAACCTTACAAAGGTAAAGGTATTCGTTTCAAAGGCGAAGAAGTACGTAAGAAAGCTGGTAAAGCTGCTGCTAAATAATCATTGAAGAAAGATTTGTTAAATGCCAACTAAAAATTGAAAAGAAATGGCAACAAAAAAAGATATAAGAAGAATTAAAATTAAACATCATATTCGTCATCGCGTTAGCGGCACTGCCGAAATGCCTCGTCTCTCCGTATTCAGAAGTAATAAGGAGATTTACGCTCAGGTTATTGATGATGTAAAAGGTGTGACACTGACTGCAGCTTCTTCTCTCGAAAAAGGTGTTGAAAAGAGTGGCACAAAAATTGAAATGGCAGCCAAAGTGGGTAAACTCGTTGCAGAACGTGCCCTCGCTGCTGGTGTAAATCAAGTCGTTTTTGACCGTAATGGTTATCTCTACCACGGTCGTGTTAAATCGTTGGCCGATGGTGCCAGAGAAGGTGGTTTAAAATTCTAATAAGTCATGGCAGAAGTAAACGTAAAAAGAGTAAAATCGAGCGAAATCGAATTTAAAGAACGTCTCGTTGGCGTTAATCGCGTTGTTAAAGTTACCAAGGGTGGTAGAACTTTTAGCTTTTCTGCTATCGTAGTTATTGGAAATGAGAATGGCGTAGTTGGTTACGGTCTCGGTAAAGCCAAGGAAGTTCAGGCTGCTATCCAAAAAGGCACCGACGACGCTAAGAAAAATCTCATTCGCGTTCCTATCCTCAACGGTACAGTACCCCACGAACAGAGCGGTAAGTACAGTGGTGCCCGCGTATTCTTGAAACCCGCAGCTCCCGGTACCGGTGTTATCGCCGGCGGTGCTATGCGTGCTGTTCTCGAAAGCGTAGGCGTTAAGGACGTATTGGCCAAGAGCAAGGGCTCATCCAACCCCCACAGCGTAGTAAAAGCTACCATCAATGCTCTTCTCCAAATGAAAGATCCTTACATGGTTGCCCAGCTCCGTGGAATAACTTTAGATAAAGTGTTTAATGGTTAATTAATAGGAGACTAAGATTATGTCAGAAAAAACTTTAAGAATCAAACAGGTTAGAAGCATTATCGGTCGTCCTGTTGACCAGAAGAGAACCATCCAGGCCCTTGGCTTGAGAAAAATCAATCACACCCGCGAGGTCGTTGCTACTCCTCAAATTTTAGGTATGATTGCTAAGGTAAAACACCTTATTACCGTTGAAGAATTATAATTTGTAACGAAGAAAGGAATTTATAATGAACTTAAGTAATCTCAAACCCGCTGAAGGGTCTATCAAGCATTCTAAACGTGTTGGACGTGGTGCCGGTTCCGGTAAAGGCGGTACCTCTACCCGTGGTCACAAGGGTGCTAAATCCCGCTCGGGTTACCATCAGAAAGTCGGTTTTGAAGGTGGTCAGATGCCTCTTTATCGCCGCGTGCCTAAGTTCGGTTTTAAAAATATGAACCGCGTTGAATACGTCGCTATCAATATCGACGTGCTCAACCAATTGGCAGAAACCAAAAAAATTACCGACTTTAATCTCGACGTATTCAGCCAGAACGGCCTTATCTCTTCAAAAGACAGAATCAAGATTCTGGGCCGCGGTGAGCTGGTTAAAACCGTAAACGTTACTGCTCACGCTTTCTCCGCTTCCGCAAAGAAAGCTATCGAGGATAAAGGTGGCGTAGTTACTGTTGTCGAGTAATAAAATATACTTATAAAACATGAAGAGATTTATACAGACAATTAAAAACATCTGGTCAATCGAGGATCTTCGCAAGCGTATTCTCTATACCTTGGGTTTGGTTTTGATTTACCGGATCGGATCTTTTGTTGTTCTTCCAGGTGTTGACCCCTCACAACTGTCCGGTCTGCAGAAGCAGGGTGAAGAGGGCCTTATGGGTCTTCTGAATATGTTTTCAGGTGGAGCTTTCTCCAATGCATCTATTTTCGCATTGGGTATTATGCCCTACATCACCGCTTCCATTATCATTCAGTTGTTTACAATGGTGATTCCTAAATTCCAAAAATTACAACGCGATGGTGAAAATGGACGTAAGAAAATGAATCAATACACTCGTTTCCTTACCATTATCGTCTGTGCTTTCCAAGCACCTGCGTACATCACCAACATGCGTACTCAGTTGGGCGCCACCTCTACCGCATTCTACCCGTTTGATGGTAGTGCTCCCACACTGTTCTTTTGGATTACAAGTATCATCATCCTGATCTGCGGAACCCTCTTCGTAATGTGGTTGGGTGAGCGTATTACTGAGAAAGGCATCGGCAACGGTATCTCACTTTTGATTATGGTCGGTATCATCGCCCGTCTCCCCTTCGCTTTGATTGCTGAGTTCGGCTCTCGTCTCAATGAAGGTGGTGGATTGGTAATGTTCCTCCTCGAAATTGTGGTGCTGTTGGTCGTCATCCTCCTCGTAATCTTGCTCGTTCAAGGTACACGTCGTATTCCCGTTCAATATGCAAAGCGTATTGTTGGCAATAAACAATATGGCGGCGTTCGTCAGTACATCCCTATCAAGGTTAATGCTGCTGGCGTTATGCCCATTATCTTTGCGCAAGCCATCATGTTTGTTCCGATTACAATCATGGGATTCTCAAGCAATACCGATAGTAAGTTCTGGCTCGCTTTTGCCGACTTCAACGGTTTCTGGTATAACCTCGTTTTCGCAATCTTGGTTATCCTGTTTACCTTCCTCTACACCGCTATCGCTATTAATCCCAAACAAATGGCTGATGATATGAAGAAAAACGGCGGATTTATCCCCGGAGTAAAACCTGGTAAGCACACTGCTGAATATTTGGAGAACATTCTTTCAAAAATTACACTCCCAGGTTCATTTTTCTTGGCTATCGTCGCAATATTACCGGCCGTTATCCGTTTATTCGGAGTAAACACTCAATTCGCTCAGTTCTATGGCGGCACCTCTTTGTTGATTATGGTAGGAGTTGTACTCGATACCTTGCAACAAATAGAGAGCCATTTGCTGATGCGTCATTATGATGGTCTTACCAAGACGGGACGTATTAAAGGACGCTCCTCTTCTATGTTAGGATAATACGAGAGATGATAAAGTTAAAAACCAAAGATGAAATAGAGCTGATCAAAGCAAGTGCCATCCTTTTAGGGAAGGCACTTGCTGAGGTCGGTAAAAATATCCGTCCGGGAGTCACTACTTCCTACCTTGACAGAATCGGTGAGCAGTTCATCCGCGATAACGGCGCTATCCCCCTTTGTAAAGGTTATGAAGGTTTCCCCTCCGCTCTATGCATCTCGGTTAACGACGTCGTCGTTCACGGTATCCCTTCCAACGAGATATTTATCAAAGAAGGTGATAACGTTTCTCTCGATTGCGTAATTTCTCTCAACGGATATGTAAGTGATTCAGCTTATACTTTCCCCGTCGGAGAAATATCTCAAGACATGCAACGCCTCCTCAAAGTAACTAAGGAAGCTTTGTATTTAGGTCTCGAAAAGTGTAAAGAAGGTAACAGAGTCGGAGATATTGGACACGCTGTACAGCAGCATTGCGAAAAGAATGGCTATTCAGTTGTTCGCGAGTTGTGCGGACATGGAGTAGGTTTTAAAATGCATGAGTCCCCGAATGTACCCAACTACGGTCTTCCTGGAACCGGCCCACTATTAAAAGAGGGAATGGTAATCGCAGTGGAACCGATGGTTTGTATGGGGGCCAAAAATGTCAAATTCTCAAAAGTTGACGGTTGGACATGCAGCACAAAAGATGGTAAACCAGCAGCTCATTTCGAGCATACTGTTGCAATCGGCAAAAAAGCCCCCGAAATTTTAACCACCTTCGAATATATAGAAACCACACAAAATAACTAAAAGTAAGGTAAGTAATGGCAAAACAAGCATCGATGCAATTAGATGGAACAGTTGTTGAAGCCCTGGGCAATGCAATGTTCCGCGTAGAATTGGAAAACGGTCATCAAATCATCGCGCACATTTCCGGTAAAATGCGTATGCACTTTATCAAAATCCTGCCCGGTGACAAGGTACAAATTGAAATGTCTCCATACGACCTCTCTAAAGGCCGTATAACTTACCGTCACAAATAAGAAGAACAACAGATAAATATAAAAATAAAATGAAAGTAAGAGTTTCTGTAAAGAAAAGATCCCCCGAATGTAAAGTGGTTCGTCGCCATGGGGTTGTCTATGTAATTAACAAGAAGAATCCTAAGTTTAAACAAAGACAGGGATAATAACCAACAAAAAAAGTATAATAAGTATTTATGGCAAGAATTGCAGGTATTGATTTACCCAAAAACAAAAGAGGTGTTATAGGTTTGACCTATATCTACGGCATTGGTAGAAGCACCGCAAGTGAGATCCTGGCAAAAGCCGGTATCAGTGAAGACAAGAAAGTTCAGGATTGGACCGATGACGAGCAAAATGCTCTCCGTACAATCATCGCCGACAACTACAAAGTTGAAGGTGAATTGCGTTCGGAAGTCCAAATGAACATCAAACGTCTCATGGATATTGGTTGCTATCGTGGCATCCGCCATCGTATCGGTCTTCCTTTGCGCGGTCAGAGCACTAAAAACAATGCCCGTACTCGTAAGGGTAAGAAGAAAACTATCGCTAACAAGAAGAAAGCTACCAAGTAAAAATTAATGTAGCTCCGACTATGGATCAGATTAACACAGTTAGGAATTAAAGAAGTGGTCGGAAAAACAATGTAAAATCAAGCACAATTAACAAAGTATGGCAAAAACTTCTAAACCGACTAAAAAGAGAGTCGTAAAAGTTGAACCTCTTGGAAGAGCATGTATTTTCGCCTCTTTCAACAACGTTATTATTTCGTTGACAAACAATGCCGGTCAAGTGATTTCTTGGTCGTCTGCTGGAAAAATGGGCTTCCGCGGATCGAAGAAAAACACTCCGTATGCTGCTCAAATGGCAGCGGAAGATTGCGGTAAAGTTGCTTATGATTTAGGTTTGCGCAAAGTTAAAGTCTTTGTAAAAGGACCTGGTTCAGGAAGAGAATCTGCAATCCGTGCACTGTCCGCATGCGAATTGGAAATCACGTTGATTTCCGACGTTTCCCCCATCCCTCACAACGGATGCAGACCCCCGAAGCGTCGTAGAGTTTAATCAGGAGGCAGATAAAAAATGGCAAGATACAGAGAAGCAAAATGTAAACTTTGCAGAAGAGAAGGCGCAAAGTTATTCCTTAAAGGCGACAAGTGCTATATGGAAAAATGCCCCTTCAATAAGCGCCCCGTTGCTCCCGGTCAGCACGGCGCAGATAGAAAGAAAGTATCCGAATACGGTTTGCAGCTTCGTGAAAAGCAGAAGAC
>CALEPD010000065.1 GCA_937910265.1 uncultured Bacteroidales bacterium | reverse complement strand
CCTCAACAGGTTTTATTTTATTGTTTCCTACATTAGAATGTGCTTTTTCATTACATAAAGTATGACTATTCCCGATTATGATAAGTTTCTTTTTTGCACGACTAAGAGCCACATTTAGGCGACGCAAATCATCTAAGAATCCAACTTTTCGTTTACTCTTATTAGGATTAAAAGAGCGAACCAATGATAAAACAACCACATCAAATTCACTACCTTGAATAGAGTCAATAGTATATACTTTACCTTCTAAAAACGTATTCCTTAATTCATCCAACAGTAACTGACGTTGTTTCCGATAGGGAGTTATAATCCCTATTGTGATACGTGAATCTAAATTCATTAATTTTTCAAGCGAATCCTGAATAAGGATCTCGGTTTCGGTGTCTATGTTTGCCGTCGCCTCGTCGAGTATCATAACGGGCGGATCTGCCACGGCGGCGCGTGCTATGGAAAGAAGCTGGCGCTGACCTTGGGAAAGTCCGCTTCCGTCCCCTGAAAGCACCGTATCGTACCCTTTGGGAAGCATTCGGATAAATCCGTCCGCATTGGCTAACCTTGCTGCGGCGATACACTCTTCATCGGTAGCGTCCGGTCTGCCGTAACGTATATTCTCCATAACCGTGCCCGTGAACAAGTTTACATCCTGAAGCACCACGCCCAAAGAACGGCGGAGGTCGGCTTTGCGAATCTTGTTTATATTTATTCCGTCGTAACGGATCTTACCGTCGTCGATATCGTAAAAGCGGTTTATGAGGTTGGTAATAGTGGTTTTGCCTGCGCCCGTTGCGCCCACAAACGCCACCTTCTGACCCGGCTCGGCATAAAGGGAGATGTTGTGCAGCACCGTCTTCTCGTCGGTATAGCCGAAGCTTACGTTCTCGAAGGCGATGTCCTCATTGTAATAGGTTAAGTAGATAGTGTTTTAAAAATCCTATAAATTCCATAAAAATGAGTATATTAGCAGTAGGTGGATTTATGGACTTCCTGTCCACTCAGATGTTGCAGTTCTGGCAGTATACAGGCTTTGCCAATGTTACTTGGGGACACATCATCATGATTTTAATCGGTTTGGTTTTCATCTTCTTGGGTATTGCCAAAGAATTTGAACCACTTCTTCTCGTACCTATCGGATTCGGTATGCTGGTCGGAAATATCCCTTTCTATCCCGGCTTGAAAATCGGTATATATGAAACAGGCTCTGTTTTGAATATTTTGTATCACGGAGTTCAGAACGGTTGGTATCCGCCATTGATATTCTTGGGTATCGGTGCAATGACAGACTTCTCTGCATTGCTGTCCAATCCCAAGTTGTTCCTCATCGGAGCTGCTGCTCAGGTGGGTATATTTGCCGCCTATACCGGTGCAATGGCTCTCGGATTTGCTCCCAATGAGGCCGGTGCAATCGGTATCATCGGAGGTGCCGACGGTCCTACCGCAATTTTCCTCTCCAGCCAGTTGGCACCCGATTTGATGGGTGCAATTGCAGTGTCGGCATATTCGTACATGGCTCTCGTTCCGGTAATCCAACCACCAATCATGCGCTTGCTTACCACCGATAAAGAACGCCGTATCCGTATGAAACCGCCACGTCAGGTGTCTCAAATCGAGAAAATTATATTCCCAATCGTTGGTTTGCTCTTCTGTGCATTCATCGTTCCTTCAGGTCTGCCTTTGCTCGGCATGCTTTTCTTCGGTAACTTGCTTAAGGAAAGTGGTGTTACAAAGCGCCTCTCCGATGTTGCAAGCAACGCCATCGTCAACACCTGTACACTTTTGATCGGTATTACCGTTGGTGCATCTACCCAAGCTACAACTTTCCTCACAGGTAAGTCTGTCTTGATTTTCGCTCTTGGTGCATTTTCGTTCGTCATTGCCACCTTCTGTGGTGTGCTGTTCGTAAAAGCAATGAACCTCTTCCTCAAGGAAGGCAACAAAATCAACCCGCTGGTAGGTAACTCTGGTGTAAGTGCTGTTCCCGATGCCGCACGAGTTTCCAACTCTGTCGGTTTGGAGTACGATAAGACCAATTATCTTCTTCAGCATGCAATGGGTCCCAATGTGGCTGGTGTTGTCGGCTCGGCCGTCGCAGCCGGTATCCTCTTGGCGTTCCTGCATTAATAGAATGATTTTTATACCAAAAAAAGTCCGCGACAAGTAAGTTGCGGATTTTTTTTTGCGGGTTCTATATATTGCTTTCGTGCTATTTTGTTCTTATTTCGGCATATTTCCGTGCGGAAAGTGTGAAGAAAGCCAGTGGCTTTCAATAGCGTTCCTCAGGACGTCGCACGAAGTAAGGCGAGTGGAGAACCATGCAGTACATTGTAAACGACTGACAATCGGAAAGATGCCGAAATGAGGACAAAGGCGCTGAAAAAGTTGGAGTCACTCATGTTTACGATTGATTTTTAAATGTGTAATTTATAAAACCCACCTTTTGTCTATACAATTAGGTCGCGTCACTTCTTTTCCTACCTCTTAAGTACGTGGTAGTCCACCATTTTTTTTCAACATCCATCGCCTGGCAGATCCAGTGTTTTCATTTTTTTTTGTATATTTGCATGTTTGAATATAATGGAATAATAGGTAGATTGTACTCTATCATATTGTTCTGCTATATGTTATATGAAATTTATTAAAGATTATTCATGGCTATGAAAACAATGTCAATATATTCAGTTGTGAAAAAAGTTTTCGCAAATGTGTTTTTACTTATTGCTGTATGTACATTATCATCACAAATACAAGCAAGCTGCATAGATGAAGAGCGCGACAATTCCATGCCAGGTCATATTGTCTCAGATTGTAGCCAGCTGACTGCAGCTCCAAAGTATGACGCCCGTGAACGTATTGATCTTTCTGCCGATTGTACTACTTACACCGATGTTTACGACACTGTATGCGACGAGTTTCAGTGGAATGGACAAACCTTCACTCAGTCAGGCTCTTTCGAGCAAGTGCTGGCCGGTTCCGATGGTTGCGATTCCATAGTAACTCTGAATCTTGTAGTTTACCACAGCACCCCGGCTACCCACGAGTTGGTTGTGTGCGATTCCTTGCTGTGGGTCGACTCTGTCGTATATACTGCCGATACAGCAGGAGCCACGGTTATGCTGCAGACCGCACATGGTTGCGATAGCTTGGTCACACTCGTCCTCACGATCAACTATTCTTCAAATGCATTGGTACGCGACACTGTTTGCGAAACCGAACTCCCGTATGTCTTCGATAGCATTGAATTCAACACATCAGTCGACACAGTGTTCACAGTACCCACTACACTTGGTTGCGACAGCAATTGCCACCTTGTCCTCGATGTACGCGAAGTTCCTGCCGTTACCTTCACATCTCAGTCCTTCTGTCAGGGAAGCAACTACCATCTTTCTCCGGTTGTTGCCCCGTCAGGTGCCTACAACTATCTCTGGACTTCCAATCCTCCCGATCCTACCCTCACCGAAACAACATCTCCTACAATCGATGTCAAACCCAACCAGTCGACAATATATACCGTCAAGGTCAGCCATGTGGGTTTGCCAGGATGTTTCACCTCTGCCGACACCGTATTGGTGCGCGTGATGAGCCCCACAGCCATTATGCGGGTCACCCCCGAATTCCTTACTTACGAAGACCATACATTCGAAGCCCACAGCCATAGTTTGAATGTCGATCATATGGGCGTCGAATGGCACATCGATGGCAATATTTATTCCTACGACAATAGCATCACTTACGAGGTTCCGCTTACCGACGACACCTTGGATCTTACTCTGGTGGCTCTCTCGCAAACCTGTAGCGACACTCTTACCCGTCAAATTGTAATCAGAAAGTCCGATTTGTATATCCCCAATGTGTTTACTCCCGGTGAGTTGGGTAACAACCTTTTTAAGGTCAATGGGGTAGGTATTACCGAATACGAGATTTTTATTTATAACCGTCGCGGTTCTTTGGTTTATACCTCAACCGATATCAATCAAGCCTGGGACGGCACCTATGATGGTCAGCCATTGCCTCAATCGTCGTTCGTGTATATTATATACTATAAAACTATCGACATGCCAAAAGGACTGCAAGTTAAAAAGGGCACAATTACCCTGTTGCGATAGTCCCTCGATATGAAGGCTCCGCTTTAAGGCGCTGACTCTATATAAATACGATTTTTCCTTTTCGAGCATCCTTTACATGTGAATTGTGTTGGGGAGTTCTTCTTTTGATTTATTTTAGTTTTTTTAAACATGTTGGTTTTTTGTAAACTGCTGTTAATTATGTTATTGTTTTGGTGATTTGATGGGAATTGGAACAGTGTTTATGCGTTCTATTTGTTTTATTAAAAAAAAATATGTAAATTTGCAAAATAAAATAGCACGTATAACAAAAAACTATAAAAAATGGCAAACACATCCGTATCTCAAGCCAACGCAGTAAATGACACCTTGGCTAATGTTCCGTTCGAGAATCTTATTGGTGGACCATTAACAGCATGTATTAATGCACAAGCTGAGGCTGCTGCTGCAACCGTACAGTTCATAACACAAGTAGGTTTTCAGCCTCTGGACGAAGACTCCGGCGATGACATGAAATATAAACCAGTGTACGTCGAATTTAGTTTCACTAAAAAAAATGCTGCTGGTAGTTTGGATGAAATTAATCTGAAAGTCCCGTTGTTGACCATTGTACCAATACCATATTTGGCTATTACAAGTGTCCAAATCGATTTTAAAGCGAGTATTTCAAGTGTTCAATCTCAATCCAACTCTTACAACAGTTCGAGTGATTATAAAAGCGATTATGAACAAAACAAGAAAAAAGGTATTTTCAGTAAAACTACAACCAAATTAAATACCTCTTTTTCTTCTAAAAAAGATTCAAAGAGTACACGTGACTCCAACTTTTCTGTCGAATCAACCATCGATGTTTCTGTTCGTGCAAGTCAGGAATCAATGCCTGCAGGTATGCTCAAGATCCTCGAGGTTTTAACTAATGCAATCGAGCAAACGGCTGACAGTGGAGCTCAGTCCGCTAATAGCGGTCGTTGATTATAGCGTAGGGTCTTTCCTGCAAGCATTTTGCTGATGTTTTTTGAAAAACATCGGAGTTGTTTTTAGCATAATGTGGTTCCCTTGAATTATATTATATGTTAAGACATAGTAGTATTGTGTAATATAAAATCGATATGGTATGGGAAATAAGAACGATATTGATGTCAGTCCGGCGAATGTGGCAATGGCGTCTCTTGAGTCGCTTCCGTTTGGTACGCTTATAGGCGGTCCGTTAAAGGCTTGTGTCGAAGCACAGTCCAATGCTGCCTTGGCAACGTGGAATTTCATTAATTCAGTTGGCATGGTTGATGATGAGAAGAACGAAGGACAAAAAAAATTAGCCTATGTTAGTTTTTCTTATCGTCGACAAGGGCGTGTCGCCACCATCAATGTGCCTTTGTTGACAATTGTTCCTATCCCGTTTATTGCTGTCCGGGATATAAGTATTGCATTCAAGGCTAAAATATCAGCGGCTTCTTCTAATTCGCAAACACAGTCTGATAGTCTGAAAACAGATTTCGGCTTATCTGTTGGTACTAGTGTTAATCTTCTTTTTGTTTCTGCTTCTACACAAATGAACGTTGGCGTTTCCAGTAAGAAGGATTCTAAAGCCACACGCGACTCCAAGTATTCTGTCGAGTACACAATGGACGTATCGGTTAAGGCAGCACAGGATGATATGCCTGCAGGTATGGCCAAAGTGCTTGAAATGCTCAACGAGTCTATCGATGTAGTCGAAAATGGAGGCGAATTACGTCTCTCGTCATCATTGGTTAGATTGTCCGACGAAGGGTCGCTTAATGGTGTATACATTACCTATAAAAATAATGAGGGCTATTACGATTCCGACTTGGAGAAGATTAATTTCAATGTTGGTGTACTCAATAACGGCTCTGAAAGCTCTGCATCAAAAGGCACTGACTATGATGTGGTTCCGGATAGCTTAGGCATTGCATGTATCTTCAAGAAACCCGGTAGGTATATTGTGCATGCAGGCGAAAAGTCCGAAACAGTCAATGTGATTGAATAAATATTATTGCAACATCAATGGAGGGTATTATGGATACGAACAATGATAAAAACGAAACAAAACAGACGGGGCAAACAACAACAACAACTCCTGTAGAACAAACTGTAGTTGAAAGTCAGACCCAGCAATCCAGTTCAGTGACTGAAGAGTCGCAATCGTCAAATCCAACCAATGGCGTGAATGATGCTGAATTGGCCTCCAAAACAGAGCAGAAATCCTCTTCTGAATCTGTAACCCAATCGAAAACTCAACAGGGATTGGATAAACCTGACTCGAAAGAGCCTCCAGCAGCCAATCAGTTTCAACAAATAGGCGAGGCGTTGGGGGTGACAATGCAAACTGCCGATAAACTGCAGGCCATTGTCACCCTAAGTGATGCAACTGCGTCTACAAAACTTGGTCACGATGCAATCGAGTCGATGTCTAACCTCGATTTGGCTAAAATCATATCAGCACCCCTTGATGCTGCCGTTAACGCCCAATACAAGGCGGCAAAAACAACACTTAAATGCATCGATGAAATTGGAGTCAAGAATGGAACTCTCTCTGTGGTTGTTTTCAATTTCATAAAAAATGGCATGCAAGCCAAAATGAGCATCCCGCTGCTTTCGTTGGTTCCAATAAATACCGTACGAATCAACGAAATGACGTACAATTTTAAGTTGGCTATTAAAACTTCGTCATCATTGAATATTATTAGCGG
>CALEPD010000064.1 GCA_937910265.1 uncultured Bacteroidales bacterium | reverse complement strand
TCCGACTATGTGTATGGAAAAGTGCGCACGCTTAGCAGCCTGATGGAGGACCAATACATGGGATTCAACAACAAATGGGGCAATATGGTGGGAGCACTCCGTTGGAACTATGTTCTGGGGCCCAAGCTATTCATGAATGTCATGGGGTCGTACACTCAATACGACAACCGCATCATAGGCAACATCGAAAAGGTGGCATACCTGTCGAGCGGCGAACAGCTGTCAACCGTGGCAGCGAGGGTTGATTTCGACTTTACGCCCAACCCAAACCATAGTGTCAAGTTCGGCTCGCACTTCACCCGCCATTGGTTTCAACCCGAAGTGGTAAGTGCCACAATTGACTACTACGACCAGATACAAATGAACGAGGCATGGCAGATGGACTCATCCATACAAGGCGCCGTGGTCCCAGCCAACGAGATGACCTTATTTATAGAAGACGATTGGGCGATCAGCGAAATTTTAAAAGTAAACTGCGGGTTGCATTTCAGTGGATACAAAGTGCAAAATTCATTCTACCCATCACTTCAACCACGCGTATCCGGACGCGTACTTCTTTCCGACAATCTATCGTTTAAGGCTGGTTATGCATACATGTCGCAATATATGCACCTGCTCTCCACCACCAGTGTCAGCATGTCGACCGATTTGTGGGTGCCAGTAACCGACCAAGTGGCTCCCATGAAGTCTCACCAGGTGGCAGCAGGGCTGTTCTACGAATGGGTTGGCATTGCCGACCTTTCAGTTGAAGCCTACTATAAGTCGATGTCCAACCTTTTGGAATATAAGGATGGCGCATCGTTTTTCGGCATGTCAGTGGGTTGGGAAGACTTGGTTGTGCTGGGCGACGGAGAGTCGTATGGTGTCGAGATGCTCATTCAGCGAAGCATCGGCAAGTTCACCGGATGGATTGGCTATACCTGGAGTAAAACCATGCATCATTTCAACCGACCGGGCATGGTGCTCAACAATGGCAATCCCTTCCCGGCAAAATACGACCGGAGACACGATTTATCGATTGTGATGTCATACAAGTTCAACGACAAAGTCGATGTCAGCGCCACTTGGGTGTTTTCGACCGGCAATGCCGCCACACTCTCCATGCAACGCTATCCTGAAGCCTTCGAGAATCCAGAGGATTACAGCGACCCCGACCTTGTGGGCAATGGCGGATTGCTGTCAGTATTTTCAGGCCGCAACAACTTCCGCATGCCCAACTACCACCGACTTGATGTTGGAGCCAACTTCCACAAAGAGTTCAAACGTTGCCGGCGCACCATCAACATCAGTTGCTACAACACTTACAACCGTAAGAATCCATACATCATCTACGAGAGCAACCAGCACTCTTATGCCGGGTACAACTCGGCTCTGGTGCAGCTTTCAATCTTCCCGGTACTTCCATCAGCAGCATACACACTCTATTTCTAAAAGGTTTACATAATTTATGAAGAACAAAACCAATCATATTAATAATAAATTGTCGGTTTGGGTGCTGCTGGCACTTTTAGCATGCGGCATTGCTTCGTGCGAAAAGGTCATGGAGTTTGATATCGACGGCTCCCACCAACAACCTGTACTCAATGGATTGCCGTCGCTGGGGAATCAACTATTTGTCAACTACAGTTACACTCATTTTTTCCTCGACAGCAACATTGTCAACCCCATCCCCAATACCGACATGGTGATTTCGGTGAACGGAACCGACATGTACCCGTCGCATGTGGATGGGTGTAACTATTTGTTCGATTATCAACTTAAAGCTGACGATAAACTAAGTATCTCGATTCACTCCGACAGCATCGAGGTGTCGGCACACACCTATGTGCCACGGTCGCCCAACATGAACAATGTGACAACTGTGGTCGATACAACCATGACTTTCAACACTGCCATCGTGAGTTTCAACCTCGACAACCACCCACAATACGAGGAATATTATTATTTAACAATCAGCCAACGCGACAGTGGTGTGCGATACAACTCCTACCTCGAGATATACGATACAGTCGATACAGTATTCAACACTTTCTTCTTCTGCTTGGACCCCAACCTCACATCGCCCGATGTGGCCGCAAACCAACCGCTGGGAGGTTATCTGTACAGTAGCCTTATGACTCAGGACGACCGCATAGACGGTCAAAATTACAATTCGGCCATTATGCTGATATTGCTTGTCGACACCAATGAAATAGAACCTTTTATACATCAATACACTTTAAATATCGAGAGTGTCACTCCAGAGCGTTATAAATACCTTCAGAGTGCGGCCTCTTCATCGAGTCTCTCGTCATTCTTTGGTGAACCCGCACCTGTGTACAGCAATGTTTCGGGTGCATTGGGAATCTTTTCCGGTATGGCAAAACAAACATTCCCGTTGTCGCTTACCGACACATTGCCAGGCATGTCTCCCAGTGGGAGCAACCCGTACTCGGACAAGGTTATTCAGTTATGGTAACCTCTAAAATTTAAATTGCTGATAATAAAATAAATACACATAAATC
>CALEPD010000063.1 GCA_937910265.1 uncultured Bacteroidales bacterium | reverse complement strand
TTTTTCTCCATCTATTTATCAACAATATGCTTGTTATTTAATTCCGCCAACGGGTAAAAATAAACAAAAAACTTTTTGAGATATGAATTAAAATCGTAAATTTGTTGTGCCGTTTTGTTCGCTTTTTATCCAACTGATTTCGCAAAAAAATCGGATATAGTATAAAATTAGAAGTTCTGATATACCTTTGTCCGTTGGAACTAAAGCAAGGTTTCCGAGTATTTAATTATAAAAAAAGGAGGTAAACAATCACAAACATAGAGTTTTACATCAAGACTTAGTTGTTTTATAACGACATAATTAAGCGTTTTGTCGAATAACTTGGACGTGTGTATCTGTAAACTTCACACTCCGGTAATAAAAGTTCCACGCTTTTTTATGTTTAGAAGTCTAAGGATATCATATCCTGAATTCATACCAATAACAAATAAATTTAGCCTTTGGGGCTTGGGCAACTAAACACTATTCAAATTTAAAGAGCCATGGAACAAAAAGTACAACTTAATACAAATAGAGGTTTATTGAAATATATTCTCTTTTCCATTATCACCTTTAGTATTTATCAATGGGTGATGTTTACCAAAATCTCTAACGAGTTGAATACAGTGTGCCGCGATAACAAGAACACCGCACAGTATTGGATCGTAATGTTATTATCCATCATTACGCTGGCCATACCTACATTGATTTGGTTTAATAATGCATCAAACAGAATGGGAAATGAATTAAAAAGAAGAGGAATTAACTATTCCATCAGTGCGTCCACATTTTGGGGCTGGTTCATCCTCGGTGCATTATTATTCGGTATAGGACCTTTTGTTTTTATCCACAAATTCTTGAAGGCTTCCAATATGCTTAATGCCGATTTTAATGCAAAAGGCGAATAAACATTCAAAGTCTATAAACCCGTTGGCCATATTGACAGAGCACATCTGACATAATCCAATGGGTCAAAAATAAACAGGGCTGATTCCTCAGGGGCAGCCCTGTTTTTATTCAAAAAAATATACCCGAAACATTTTTTTACCCATGTATGAAAAAATATGTATATTTGCATTTGTTATGATATTAAAATGATATCATATTATTTTGTTTAATAAATTAAATAACAGTATTATGGAAAAATTAGAAAAAAAATTTAATGTTAGTTTTTTAAACAACGGATTCCTACATTTGCTGATAAATGTTGTGTTGTTGGTTTTGATCGTTTGGCGTGGCATTGTGCTAGATGGTGTACCAGAGTATAGTGTCACAACGTTCTATGTTGTCTCAATGATAGTGCTGATTGTTGCATATGCCTTACACCTTATAGGATTTGTGGTCATATTGCCCAACCAGTCCCGCGTGATTACCTTTTTCGGAAAATATGTGGGCACTTTGTTCCAAAATGGATTCTTCTGGGTAAACCCTTTGTATATTCGTCAGAAACTTTCCCTCAGAGCCCGCAATATGGATGTCGAACCCATCAAGGTCAACGACAAGAACGGCAACCCCATTATGATAGGTCTGGTATTGGTTTGGAGAATAAAGGATACCTATAAGGCAACTTTCGACATCGACGTGAAAGTACCTACCGATACGGCTAAGAATGCCTCCAATGTTCACGGATACGATAATTTTGTTAAAGTACAAAGCGATGCGGCGCTGCGTATTGTTGCAGGAATCTACGCCTACGACAACATCACCCACAGTGAGGAATCGGTAACCTTGAGAAGCGGTGGCGAGGAAATCAACGAGCGCTTGGAGGTTGAATTGCAAAAACGTCTCCACATTGCCGGAATCGAAGTGGTTGAGGCTCGAATCAATTATTTGGCCTATGCTTCCGAAATTGCCAGTGTCATGTTGCGCCGTCAGCAGGCCGATGCCATCTTGTCGGCTCGCGAACGTATTGTCGAAGGTGCTGTATCCATGGTCGATTTGGCCCTCAAGAAACTCAGCCAGGACAACATTGTCGAATTAGACGAGGAGCGCAAGGCTGCCATGGTTAGCAATTTGCTGGTGGTATTGTGTGCCGAGGAAAATGCTTCCCCGGTAATCAATGCCGGCACATTGCATCAATAATAAAAATAGGCATCAATCGTTATTCGGGATGAGTTGTATCTGTCTTTGTGCATCATTTCTGACAGCTCCTGTTATCATAATACAGGAAGCCTTCCACAACCTCTCCCCGAATACAGTTAGAACAAATTATAGAAACTTTTTATTGACAATTCATTTAATATAATGGCCAAAAAATCATTTGTTTTACGCGTTGATGACGAAGTGTTTTCCGCTATCGAGAAATGGGCGGATGACGAATTTCGTAGCGTTAATGGTCAGATGGAATGGATTTTGTCGGAGGCTTTGAAAAAAAACAAGCGCTACCCCAAGAAGTTATCACAAAAAAAACAACGATAGCAAAAAAAATGACAATCAGATGTGGCGGGCAAGATCGATTTCTCTGACGCCAATCTGTTGGTCGATAGATTTGTCCAGAATTCTTTAAAACATAAACCACAATGCAGGAAATACTTAAAGTGGAAAGTCTGACCAAGACTTTCAAGTTGTCAAAAAAACAGCAAAAGCTCGAGCGCCTTAATGTCGACAAAAAGGTTGCTGTCGACAATTTGTCGTTTGTAGCATACAGCGGTGAGATTTTCGGCCTCCTTGGCCCCAACGGAGCCGGAAAAACCACTACGCTTCGCATGCTTTCCACACTAATAAAACCCGATAGCGGCAATGCATGGGTTGATGGATTCAACGTGTTGGCTCAATCCGATGAAGTGCGCTCACGTATCGGCTTTTTGACCAGCGAACTCAAACTTGAGGATTTCTTCACTCCCAATTACCTCTTCGACTTCTTCAGTCAGTTGCATGGGGTCGACCCCATGGTGGTTGCCGAGCGCAAAAAATCCATGTTTGCCAAATTTGGTATCGACGAGTTTGCCGAAGTGAAGGTGAAAAACCTCTCCACAGGTATGAAGCAGAAAGTTTCGCTGGTGGTCTCTTTGGTGCACGATCCGATGATGGTTGTTTTCGACGAACCCACCAATGGACTCGATGTCCTAACTGCCCGTGTTGTCACCGATTTCCTACAGGAATTGCGTAATGATGGCAAAACCATCATCCTTTCGACCCACATCTTCAGCCTTGTCGAAAAACTCTGCGACAGGGTGGGCATCATTGTCGATGGACGTATGGTCGCATGCGGTACCTTGGACCAAGTTTGCGACGGCATGTCGATGGAGGACCGCTTTTTCGAGATTTATAAAGAACTGAAAGGAGGTGTCGAATGAAAAAATCAAATGTATGGACAATCGTCCGTAAAGAATTTGCCCGTTTCTTTGGTGATCGCACTTTGGTGTTCACTACAGTAATTATGCCGGGTTTGCTCATTTATCTTATTTATAGTTTGGTGGGTACAGGTATCTCAAAGATGGAGAGCGCCGACGAGGGTGCCTTGGTTACTGTATATGTCGAGCGAATGCCTGAGTCAATGGCTCCTCTGTTCGATTCGTTGCAGGGCAATGTCGTGCTGCTCCCTGCTCCCGACACCACCGATGCAATTGTCGAAAGTATTGGCAACAAGGATGTAAACACGCTTTTGCTTTCCTTCCCCCAAGGTTTCGATTCGCTCGTAGCCGTTTACGATCCATTGTCGGGCTTGCGGGCTCCCAATATCGCCATTTACCACAACTCAGCCAATTCCACTACTGAAATGGTATATTATGCCATCGAATCGATGCTTAGGATGATGGAGGAGAGTATGTGCAATCTTTTCGATATCAATTATTCCGAAGGTGATGTAACCTACAACAAGGCTTCCGACAGCGAGGAACTGGGCTCAATATTAAGTATGCTGCTGCCTATGCTCATCTTAATGCTGCTTTTTTCAGCATGCATGTCTATTGCGCCCACTTCTATTGCTGGTGAGAAGGAACGCGGCACCATCGCCACTCTTTTAGTTACTCCTATGAAACGCAGCCACTTGGCTGTCGGCAAAATTGTGTCGCTCTCATGCTTTGCGCTTCTGAGTGGCATCAGCAGTTTCTTGGGCATAGTGCTTTCTCTGCCTAAAATGGTGGCAAGTGGAGGGGTGTCGAAGGATGAACTTTCCATCTTGACCGATGCGATGCATTACTCATCAGGCGATTACGGACTCATGTTGTTGATGGTTTTGGCCACCACATTGGTTATGGTATCAGCCATCAGCTTGCTCTCGGCTCTTGCCAAGGATGTGAAGTCGGCAGGTACCATTATCACTCCGTTCATGTTTGTCGTCATGTTAGTTGGTTTGCTCCCCATGATTAGTGGCGGTGTTTCAACCGAGTGGTATTACAGCTTGATTCCGTTCTATAACAGTGTGGCGGGTCTCTCTTCAATCTTTGCCTACGATATCCAACCTTTGAATTTTGTAGTCACCGTTTTGGCAAATCTAATCTATACTCTGCTTTCAGTGTGGTTGCTTGCCAAGATGTTCAACAGCGAAAGGGTGATGTTCGGCAAATAAATGTGTGTGAAATACGAAAAACATACAATCTGATTATGAAAAAACGAATAGTGTATCTGTTGTTGCTGTCCATTGTGGCATGTGGTGTGCTCGACGCATGCAGTGCGGGTCGCCGTGTGCCAACCATGCCCAAGCATCGCAAACGGAAAAAGTGCAACTGTCCTTCTTTTTCACAATTTGTAAACAGCAATGACACAATTGTGTACCGAGCGTAGGAAGGTTCTTGCCCGATTCCTTCCGGCCCCTGCAGTCGATCCAGTCGACGCTTTTGTCGAGCAGTACAAACTGAGACTGCGGTTTGTGAACGCCCGCAAATCAAAACTGGGCGATTACCGTTGTCCCAATCAACAAAAACCATACCATGCCATTACCGTCGACGGCACCGTCAAGCCTTCTTTCTGCTTGATGGTGCTGTTGCACGAAATGGCTCATTTGCTCACCTTCGTAAAGTGTGGTCATCTCATGCGGCCACACGGATACCAATGGCAGGAACAATATGCATCACTCCTCTCCGAGTATGTGCAATTTGGGGCCTTCCCCGACAATGCGGTGCCTTTAATCAATCGCTATGCTGCCCGTCTGCCTCTCAACAGGAAATTGGGCATGGAATTGGAGCATATTCTGAGGGATGAGGATTTGGGAAATCAGTCCGGTGTGACCTATCTCAATAATTTGCAACCGGGCGATGTATTCGAATTGTCCGACCGTCCAGGAAGCAGTTTCTGCGCTGTGGCAAAAAGGCGCACTCGCTGGCTCTGCCGCGATATGAGGCGCAATGTCGATTGCCTGATTTTAGGCTATGCCCGAGTGAACAAACAGCAATGACTTGGCCCAGCCGACCTATAAATCTTTGTCTTTCCACGGGTCATGTGTCTATACGGAAGAATTGGGTATAGCGGATTTTATGACTAATTGACCAACAGGCAGATGGCATTATATGGAGAAAGGTTTCTCAATGTATCTGTTGGGTATATAATATCAAAAATAGGAATAACGTTGAATTTATAGAATCCACCTTAGAAAATAAATGCGTATCTTTGCATTTTAATTGCATTTCCCATGTCAGTCATTGCAGTGCCTTGTGATGCAATTGAATAATATAATGTCAATCAATCTTTTTTAACAATGGATAATAATTTTAAACAGAAAATCGATGCGTTGGTGTCCGAAATCAACCTTATAACCGACCTCAATCACAAGGTCTCTGTGTTGAATTATTTGGAGCAGCAGTCAGCCTATATGCTCTGGCAGTTGGAGGATGAGCAGCGTATTGATGAGGATTCGCGCGATTTTTAGCACAACAAAGTGCCAATTACTGTTTAACTCAACTATGTCGCTATGATGAAGGCCTGGCAAGTGGTTTTTAGAAGTTTGTTTGCTGCGGTTGCGGCAGTGTTCCTTTGTGTGGGATGTTCCGGCGGATATTCTTTCACCGGCGCATCCATTCCGCCCGATGCCAAAACCATATCCATCAAAACCTTCCCCAACTACGCTTCCATGGTCAATCCGCAATTGAGCCAGAAACTTACCGAGGACCTTCGAACCATGTTCGCTTCGCAAACAAGCCTCAATGTGGTCAATTCTGGTGGCGACCTCGACATCTCGGGTGAGATAACCGGTTATGTTACACAGGCTTCCGCTCTCTCAAGTAGCGACCAAGTAGCAATGAACAGATTGACCATTACGATAAAGGTCAAGTTTACCAATTCCAAAGATCCCGACGCCGATTTCGAACAGTCATTCTCGCGTTTCCGTGATTATGCTGCCACACAAGATTTTTCGATGGTTGAAAATGGTCTGATGACCGAAATTGTCGCCGAATTATGCGAAGACGTCTTCAACAAGTCAGTGGTCAACTGGTAATAGGTTGGCTACTCGCTGTTTTCGGCACCTCGGTATATCTCCTTACAGCCGAACCTACTGTAAGTTTTTGGGACTGCGGTGAGTTTATCGCCTCCTCTTTTGGTTTGCAGTTGGGGCATCCACCCGGAGCCCCGCTTTATCAGCTGTTGGCTCATTGCACGCAGTGGCTTGCAGGTGGTGATATCTCCCGAATCGCTTTTTTCACCAATTTCCTTTCTGCCCTTGCCGGAGGTGTGACTGTTATGTTTCTCTATTGGACTATCATTCACTCCTTCAGTTTGCTTGGCGGTCAAAAAGACCCATCTACCCGTACCTCGACTGCAATCAAGTCGCTGGCAGCCTTGGCAGGTTCTCTCTGCTACCTGTTTTGCGATACAGCTTGGTCCTCTGCCATCGAGAGCGAGGTGTATAGCTTGGCCTCACTCTTGGCTGCGGTTTTGTTGTGGGCAATGATGCGTTGGTCTCTCTGCACCGATTATGCGGACAAAGTACGATGGTTGTGTCTGGTGGCCTTGCTGACGGGACTTTCAGTTTGTGTGCATCTTCTTGCGTTGCTGGTCATACCCGCATTGTTGCTTATTTTTTGGTTCTCATTCAACCGCAACAATTGCCAGTTCTTCCGTTCGTTGCGTTTTGTCCCATTGCTGGCGATGCTGTTCTTTGCAGGCCTTTCTCCCTATGCTATGGTTGCCTTGCGTGCGCATGTCCCGTTCCCGTTAACCGATATCCACCATCACGCACCACCATTGGCCGATTATAATTATGTCTGGAGCGATGCCGATGCATCGACAAAGAGCTATGTCACACGCGACCATTATCAAAAGGCTCCGCTGTATCCACGCATGTGGCGCGACCGTGCCAACGACAATCAGTACTATGACGATTGGGTGCCTGACAGGTCCTTTTCCAGTCAGGTTCAATTCTTTGCAACCTATCAGCTGGGCTATATGTATTTCCGTTATCTTTTGTGGAACTTTTCCGGAAAATTTAACGACCAGCAGGGTTTCGGATCATTGCAGAACGGCCAATTCATTACAGGATGGCCTCTGGTGGATAGATTTTTGGTGGGCACGGGTGCTACTCCTCCGCAATCGTTGGCAACCCCGGCTCATAATCGTTACTTCATAATTCCCTTGCTGTTGGGGGTGTTAGGACTCTGTGTTCAGGCTTCGCGCAATCGCAGAATGTTTCTTGTTGTGCTTGCGGTTTTTCTGTTCGGTGGAATTTTTCTTTCGGTATTCTTAAACCATCCCCTCTACGAACCGCGTGAACGCGACTATGCTTATGTGCTTTCTTTCTATGCCTTCGCTGTCTGGATTGCTTGGGGGTGCCATGCCGCAGCCTCTGCTGTCGCCAGTAAGCCGAAAAATAAACCCCTCTCTCCGGGCCGTCACCAACGTGGTGTTGTTGTGGCTGTGGCTTTGCTTGCCGTGCCGGCATGGATGGCTGCCCAGAATTGGGACGACCACAACCGCTCCAATCGTTATGTCGCTTACGATGTGGCTTGCAACATGCTCAATTCTTGCGACAATAACGCGATTTTGTTCACCTTTGGAGATAACGATACCTTCCCCTTATGGTATGTGCAGCAAGTCGAGAACAAACGTTCCGATATCGCTGTTGCCAACATCAGCCTTTTGGGGGCTGAAGCCTTCATGTCGCTGCTATTCGACAATATCGACAAGCGCCCCATCTATTTTTCTCACTATGCCTATGACAAGTACGTCGGGAAGTTGGGCGACAGGTTCTCTCTCCATGGGTTCACTTACCGACTCAATCAAGCCGACGCCCCACCGGTCGATGTCGATGCCTTTTTGCATCATATCGACCCACGCAATCCCAACGCCATTCAGTGGCACTCGCTCAGCAATGTTTATGTCGATGCCATATCGGCCACTTTCTTGGAGCGCTATTGGGAACATGTTTTGATGCTGGTGCAGCAACTGAACGCCTCCGGCCGGACTGACGAGGCTGAACACGTGATGCAACTCACCTTGCGCGATGTGCCGCTCAATACCCTTCGCGATGTTGAACTTATGTACCAAATAGTGAAAGAGTCACAATCCGAACAATTGATGAACGAATACCGTGACATGATTCAACGGCAATTGAATTATTTTTATTCAATACCGCATGAAAAACAGCAATATATACCTTACTCGATAGAGCCACGTGTACAAATGTGGAAATTAATTGGCCAATGATGATTCGTATTTGCCATTAAAAGTGTAAATTTGTACACTTTTATTTAAGGGGTTTGTATGTCTAAACAGTTTAGTAACAGAAGTTTTGTGGTGAAAATGATTTTCATCATCACGGGCATTGTATTCATCGCCCGTTTAGCTTCGTTGCAGTTGTTCGACAAGAAATACAAGGAACTTGCTGACCAACAATCCCTGCGCAACATAACTCAATATCCCGCCCGAGGGCTTATATACGACCGTAACGGTGAATTGCTGGTTTACAACGAGGCCGTCTACGACCTTATGGTCATCCCCCGCATGGTGAAGGATTTCGACACCGCTTACTTCTGCAGGGTTGTGGGTATTACACGTCAGGATTTCGACAAACGGATGCAAAAGGCCCGAAATTATTCTACCTACTCGGCCTCCATCTTCATGAAGCAGATCACCAAGCAGGAGTATGCCTCCTGGCAGAGTTTGTTGTATAAATTCAACGGCTTTTTTGTCACCCAGCGTACATTGCGCGTTTACGACAAACCCATCGCGGCTCATTTGCTGGGATATGTCGGCGAAGTAAGCGAACGCGACATCGAGCAGAACAACTATTATGTCCGTGGCGATTATATCGGCAAAAGCGGTCTCGAAAAGTCATACGAGGAGTACCTGCGTGGGGTTAAAGGGAAAAAGGTTATGCATGTCGATGTCCATAACCGTGAAATAGGATCCTATATGAACGGTGTACTCGACACACTTCCGCAGGAAGGCCATAACCTGTATATTACCATCGATGCCACATTACAGGAGTATTCCGAGAAGATTATGGCAAACAAACGTGGTTGCGTTGTTGCCATCGAACCCTCCACTGGCGAGGTGCTGACGTTGGTTTCAGCGCCTTGCTACGATCCCAATCTGCTTGTTGGACGCGTGCGTGGCGAAAACTATTCCAAACTGTCTAAAGATATATCCAAGCCTTTGTTCAACAGGGCTCTGCAGGCTCAATATCCACCAGGTTCCATATTCAAAGTGGCTCAGTCAATGGTGGCGCTCGACCTCGGTGTCATCACACCCAACACGGGCTTCCCTTGCGACGGAAGTGTAGGTTGCCATAGTCACCCGAGCGCACGTTCGGTACGCGAAGCCATCAAAATGTCGTGCAATCCCTACTACTATTACACTTACAAACGTGTCATTCAGCAGGGAAGGCACAAAAACATATACGAAGACAGTAAGTATGGCTTGATGGTTTGGCGCGATTATATGTCCCGCTTTGGTTTTGGACAAAGGTTGCCTGTCGATTTGCCTAACGTAAATGCAGGTTATATCCCCGACACTAATTTCTACAACCGTTGGTATGGTGCCAATCGTTGGGCTTTCAGCACCATCTATTCCAACTCCATCGGTCAGGGCGAAATCGAGGTTGTTCCCCTGCAGATGGCCAACCTGGCTTGCATCGTGGCTAACAGGGGGTACTACTACACTCCTCATTTGTTGAGATATTACGGTGCCGACTCATCCATTGTTCCCGAGATGCATGTCAAGCATGAGACGGGTATCAAAACCGAATACTTCGAAATTGCAGCCGATGGTATGTATGATGTGGTGCACGAAGCAGGCGGTACCGCACGGCGTGCCATGATTCCGGATATCGCTGTGTGCGGCAAAACCGGTACTGCCGAAAACAAAGGCGTTGACCACTCTGTTTTTGTGGCTTTCGCCCCTAAGGATAATCCTCAGATTGCAGTGGCCGTATATGTCGAAAACGCAGGTGCAGGTGGTGTATGGGCAGCCCCCATCGCCAGTCTTGTCATCGAGAAATATATCCGTGGAGAAGTGCTCCGCACCGAAATGGAAGAGTATATCATGAAGGCTGAACCTTGCCAGAAGTTACCTTTGACACGAGTAAACAAAAAACCTCAAAAACAACAATAACCCATTATGTACAGCGAAAGAAAGCGTTTCGATTGGTTGACCATTGCGCTCTATCTGGCCCTTGTTTTGTTCGGATGGGTCAATATCTATGCGGCTTGTTACGACGAAGCCCATTCTGCTTTGCTCGACTTCTCAGTGCAGCATGGCAAGCAGCTGATTTGGATGGGATGTTCTTTTTTGCTTGCTGCTGTCGTTTTGTTTCTCGAACCCCGCATCTTTTCCAATACGGCCTATGCCATTTATGCTGGCGTATTGCTGTTGTTGCTCGTAACTCTGGTAGTTGGACAGTCGGTTCATGGTGGCCAATCGTGGATTAATTTCGGATTCTTCAAACTTCAGCCCTCCGAATTTGCCAAAACCGCTACTGCGTTGGCTTTGGCAAAATATATGAGTGCAATTGATTTGGATTTCTCGAATTTCAAAACCCAGATGGGCGCATTTCTCCTGTTTCTGATTCCGGCTGGTTTAGTTCTGTTGCAGCACGACACCGGTTCGGCTCTGGTGTTTGCTGGTTTTCTGCTGCCGCTTTTCCGTGAGGGACTTTCCAAGTATATCCTCATTTTAGGCCTTTTGGCTGTTGTGCTTTTTGTCTTGGCCCTTGTGATGAACAAGTTGATTTTAATAGGATTGCTTGTTGTTGCAGCGTTGTTCTATCTTTATGCATGGCTCAATAAGCGCACGTTCAAACACTACCGTAAAGCAATCATTTTCGTGGCGTTGTGCAGTCTTTTTGTTTTGTCGGTCGATATGGTTTTCCATAAGGTGCTCGAGCCACACCAACGCGAACGCATCGATGTTTTGCTCGGCAAAACCGAAGACTTGCGTGGTTCAGGCTACAATGTCCACCAGTCTAAAATCGCCATCGGCTCTGGCGGACTCACTGGCAAAGGCTTCCTTAATGGCACCATCACCAAGGCCGATTTTGTCCCTGAACAAGAAACCGACTTCATCTTCTGCACAGTAGGGGAGGAGCATGGATTCATAGGAGGAACACTGGTTGTTGCATGCTATATTGTACTCCTTGTCAGGTTGATCGTGTTGGCAGAGCGTCAACGATCCACTTTCGCACGCTTCTATGGATATTCGGTCGCCAGCATCCTGTTCATCCATGTGCTCATCAATATCGGTATGGTGCTCGGTCTGTTGCCCGTCATCGGCATCCCCTTGCCCTTCTTCAGTTATGGCGGTTCATCTCTCATTGCCTTTACCCTGTTGTTGTTCATTTTCATACGCCAGGATGCCGAACGCAACATTCTATTATAAAAAAGCATCTTGATTCATCACTGTTAATATTTTATACATCATAATATGGCAAAGAAAAAATATACCGAAGAAACTTGTTGCTCTTTCTGTGGTCTGCCGCAGAGCAATTCCAGAATTTTGTTCTCGGGCATCGATGCTACAATCTGCAACGAATGTGTCGAAAATGCCTACGAGATGATGCTTCAGCATGGTCTTGCTCGCCAAACTTCCAAGTCCAAATCAGCGAAAGATTCAAACAATGATGCATCGCTTTCCAATCTGCCATATCCCAGCGAAATAAAGAAGTTCCTCGACCAATACGTCATCGGTCAAGACGACGCCAAAAAGGTGCTCTCTGTAGCAGTTTATAACCATTACAAGCGATTGAAATACAACGAAACCCATGATGTGTCAAATGAAACCGAAATAGAAAAGTCCAACATCATCATCGTGGGCGAAACAGGTACCGGTAAAACGCTTTTGGCCCGCACCATCGCCAAAATGCTTAAGGTACCTTTCTGCATTGCCGACGCCACCACACTTACCGAGGCAGGTTATGTGGGCGAAGACGTCGAAAATGTATTGGTAAGATTGCTCCAGGCTGCCAATTATGATGTCGCTGCCGCAGAAAGAGGTATTGTCTTTATCGACGAAATCGACAAAATCGCGCGCAAAAGCGACAACCCCTCGATCACCAGAGATGTCTCCGGCGAAGGTGTACAGCAGGCTATGCTCAAACTGCTCGAAGGTGCTGTAGTCAATGTCCCTCCCGAGGGCGGTCGCAAGCATCCCGAACAGAAAATGATTCCGATCAACACCAGAAACATTTTGTTTATCTCAGGCGGTGCCTTCGATGGAATCGAAAAGGATATTGCCAAGCGAATGAACACCAACATTATCGGTTTCTCAGGCTCCAAGAATAGGGATGAAACCGACCAAACCAACTTCCTTCAATATATACTCCCCGCCGACTTGAAGAAATTCGGCCTTATCCCCGAATTGGTTGGACGTTTCCCCATGCTTACCCATCTCCAGCCTCTCGACAGCAACGCCTTGCGCCGCATCCTTACCGAGCCCAAAAATGCTTTGGTAAAACAATATATTGAGCTGTTCAATATGGACGAGGTCAAACTCAACTTCGACGACGACGCCCTCGATGCAATTGTCGAAAAAGCCGTCGAGTATAAATTGGGCGCCCGTGGCCTTCGATCTTTGATGGAAACGGTCATGACCGACCTTATGTTCGAAATCCCCGACCACAAAAAGAAATCCCCGGTCACCATCACCAAAGACATGGTGCTCGCTAAATTGGTTCATGTCAAGAAACAGTTCTGATCTTGTTGGTACAACTAATGCAATAACAATGAATTAATATCTCTCGATATGAAACTGAGATTGACCAGAAAATTCAGCTTCGAGATGGCGCACGCCTTACCCATGTACGATGGCAAATGTCGCAACATCCATGGCCATTCATACAAACTATATGTTACAATCGAAGCCGGCAATCCGAATGCCGATTCCGGCATGGTGTTGGATTTCAATAGACTGAAACAAATAGTTGAGGAGCATATTCTGCAACCCTTCGACCACGCTCTGGTACTTCCGCGTTTGCAGCACGACCAATCTCCCGACTTCAACGGATATGGTGCCAAGCTCATAATCACTCCGTTTCAGCCTACTACCGAGAATTTGCTCATCCATTTCTCTGAAATCCTTTCCGACAAGATACCCGCACCTGCTAAAATCCATTCGTTGAAACTCTTTGAAACCGAGTCCTCCTGCGCCGAATTAATTCTAACCGACTAATTCGTCCTTTTCACTGCAGAAATTTTAAAAATATTAGTTTTTAGAATTTAACATTGCATGGATGCAAAAAAAATTGTATCTTAGCAAATCCTTTTACTATGTTGTCGTCATCGCTTTTATGATTGTAACGTAGTGATTGGTATGTGTTTATAACTTGAGTTAATAATGAAAGGTACTATGAAATTATTGAAAAACAGCCTCTCTTTATTGTTGATGTCGGTATTGTTCGCGTCAGTGGCCATGGGCCAAACCAAAACAGTTGCCCAAGAAGCTGACGAACTTTTCGAGCAGATGAACTTCTCCGGAGCTCTCGAACAATATGAAAAAGCGTACAATTCAGTTAAAAGCAACAAGGCTGAAAAAAACCGTATATATTTCCGCATGGGTGAGTGTTATCGCTTGATGCACAACTACCCCCGTGCCGAGAAAATATACAAACGTCTATTAAACAGCAAGTATTACGAAACAGAGCCTATACTCTATTTCCACTTGGCCGAAATGTGCCGTTTTAACAGTAATTTCGATGAGGCCGACGGTTTCTATGAAAAATATCTCGAAATTGTTCCGTCCGACAGGTCTG